>JBOGKL010000369.1:0-10000 GCA_050745525.1 Terriglobales bacterium
AAGTTCGCCTCACTTTTGGACGTGCCGGTCAATCGCGTGACCCAGATCATGCGTGGCGAGAGGTCTGTGTCGGGCGACACCGCACTGCGGCTGGCACGTTATTTCGGCACCACGCCCGAGTTCTGGATGCATCTGCAGGCTGCTTACGACTTGCGCACCGCCGCCCGCAAATCGGCGCGTGCCATTGCGCGGCGCGTGCGCCCGCGCGCGGCCTAGAGCGGGGCTGGTTTTGCCCTAGCGCGGCCGGGTGTCAGTGGCGGATGTCGCTGACCAGAATGCGCGTGAATTTTCCCGCCGGTTCGGCGACCAGGGTCATGGTGTCGCGCGGGTTCATCTGCACCAGCGTCAGCCCGGCGCCGCTGCGGCGCACGGAGGCGTCCGGGTAACGGATGTGGTAGTAGTGGATGATGGCGCGCGGGGCGGCGGTGGAGTGGAACTCGAAGGAGACCACGATGCTGTGGTTCAGCTCCGCCTGGGTGCCGCGAATGCCGGTGGCGCCGGGATAAAGAGGCAGCCCCAGGCTGTGGGCCAGTTGCGCCGGGTTGTGGCTTTCGCTGAGCACACCGAAGGGGGCTTCCACGCGTCCGCCATTCTTGCTGGCGGTGACGATGGTGGTGTGGTGGACGAAATACATCACGCCGCCCATGAAGAGGAGGCCGGCGACCACGGCCACGACCAGAAACCAGATCACGACCATGGTCCCGCCCCACTGGCGCCGCGGCGGCGGCAGCGGAGCGGGTTCGGGTGTGTGCGGGAGCCGCACCCCGCATTCAGGACAGAATTGCGCGCGCGGCGGGAGCCCCGCCTCGCATTGTTGACACTGCTGTACCATGCTCACCCCGAGTGCCGGATGTGCATCACTTCGCCATCCTGCACCACGTATTCCTTACCCTCCAGCCGCAACTTGCCTTGCTGGCGCGCGGCGCTTTCCGAACCCAGCTCGAGCAGCTCTTTCCATCCGATCACTTCGGCGCGAATAAAGTGCTTCGACAAATCCGTGTGAATGACGCCGGCGGCCTCGGCAGCGGGCGTGCCGCGCGGGATGGTCCAAGCGCGGCACTCGTCTTCGCCGGCGGTGAAGAAGGAGACGAGCCCCAGCAGGCTGTAGATGGCCTGGGCCACACGCGCCACGCCGGTTTCGGTCATGCCGTAGCCGGCGAGAAACTCGGCCGCATCCTCAGGCGGCAGACCGGCGATCTCGGCTTCGATTTTGCCGCACATGGCGGTGGCCCCGGTGTTGGGCGCGGCCAGAGCCTCGCCGAAGCCGTGGCGTTCGGGCGCCCTTGCCATGGCGCCGGCTTCGGCTTCACCCAGGTTCAGGATGTAGAGGATGGGTTTCTGGCTCAGGAACTGGAAGCCGCGCGTGCTCTTGCTTTCGGCTTCGCTCAGCGGCAGCGTGCGCAGGGGCTGCTCGCGCTCGAGGTGCTGCTTCATCTTTTCGAGGATGGCGCCTTCCTCGAGCAGGGCGGGGGTGCGCTGTTTCTTCAGGTCCTTGGCCACGCGCTCGAGCCGCTTCTCGACCTGGCCGAGGTCGCTGATGATCATGTCGAACTCGAGGTTGCGCACCTCGGCGACGGGGGGCTCGGGCTGCAGGCGGTCAAAGACGCGGATCACCTGCGCCAGCGCATCCACGCCGCGCAGACCGGCAATGCCGCTGCCGTCGCGCAGCGATTCCGGCGTCAGTGCGGCGGCCTCGGTCAGCTCGATGGAGGCGTGGGTCAGCTTGCGCGGATGGTACAGGTCGGCCAACTGGTCGAGGCGGCGGTCGGGGACGACGGCCACACCCAGGCGGTCTTCGCGCCTGCCGAGTTGCACGTCGGCGCCGGTAAGCATGCTGAACAGAGAAGTCTTTCCCGTTTGGGGAAGACCAATGATGCCGGTTTTCATGTGGAGGCGGGGTTTACAGCCGGATGCCACGGCACGGCACCCACGCCTATTAGGGGATGTAATGCCGTGTCCGGTTCAGGATAGCATGCGGCTGGAAGGGTTCGCTGGATAGGACAACCTAGGGCGCAAGGATTGCGTCAAACGGAGTAGCTCGCCGCATTACGTTGAAGGGGGAACAAGGTTCTGAACCAGAATGCTGCTGCGGAGGGAGCCTGGAACGAGGCCGAGGCGATTGAGCGCGCCAAGCAGGGATGCTCGACTGCCTTTGAATTTCTGTATCACCTGCACAAGCGACGGGTGTACTCGCTGTGCCTGCGCATGACGGGCAACACGGCCGAAGCGGAGGACTTGGCGCAGGAGGCTTTTTTTCAACTCTTCCGCAAAATCGGGACGTTCCGCGGGGAGAGCGCGTTTTCCACTTGGTTGCATCGCTTATCGGTGAACGTGGTGCTCATGCACCTGCGCCGGAAGAGTTTGCCGGAAACGCCGCTCGAGGAGTTTACCGAACCGCTGCACGAGGATGGTCCGCGGCGCGAGATTGGAGCGCGCGACCAGACGCTGGCGGGCTCGATTGACCGCGTGAACCTGGAGCGCGCCATCGAGCGCCTGCCCCCGGGCTACCGCACCATCTTTGTCTTGCACGACATGGAGGGTTACGAGCACAATGAGATCGCCGCCATGATGGGGTGCTCGATTGGAAACTCCAAGTCGCAACTGCACAAAGCGCGGATGAAGCTGCGCGACCTGCTGCAGATTACCAATCGCCATGCGCCGGGATCGGTGGCCCTGAACAGCGCCGCCGTCGCCCAGGGTGGAGGGGAGTCGTCATGAGCCGTTCTCCGCGCCACCATAAAAAATCCCAATCCGCTCATCGCCCATCTTCCCGGAGGCACCCCATGGGAGCTCCAATTTTAATGCCGTCGCCAGCGGCCCAGGCCGAGCCGGAACTCGACTGCGCTGCCTTTGAACTCGTACTGTCTGAAGTCCTTGACCGTGATCAATTGCCTCCGGCCGGGCGCCGTCACCTGCAATCGTGTCAGGCCTGTTCGAGCCTGCTGGCGAGCTTCGAGGACATCGCCGCCCGGGTGCGCCATCTGGCTCCCTCGGAGTCGGAACCCTCCGCCGATTTGTGGCCCCACATTGCCTCCCGGCTGCGGGAGGAAGGGATCATCCACGCCGACTTGGACTCGTGCCGGGCCGCGCTGGGCGCGTCGCCACGGCTGGTCTCTCGAGGCGAAAAGGTAACCCCCGCACATCGTTGACCGCTGGCGCGGCAGGAGTGCCGCAGCGGAGCCGGGGCGAAGGGGCTCAGGCGCCGGTGGCGCCTGAGCGCGCAGCGGTCGCGCGCCCTTGGAGAGCGGGCCGCGCGGCGAGCCGCGCTGGGCGCCCGCGATCCAGAAACGCTATGCTGAGTGCATGCTCTCCGCGCCGTTACCGCCGTCGCCGCTGGTGCTGGTGGGCTTCATGGGTTCGGGAAAAACGACCGTGGGGCGCGAGCTGGCGCAGCGACTGGGGTGGTACTTTTGTGATCTCGACGATCGCATTGAAGCCGCCGCCGGAGCCTCAATAGCTTCGATTTTTGCCACGCGCGGGGAGACCGCGTTTCGCGAGCTCGAACACCGTGAGCTGCTGCAGGCGCTGGGCGAGACACGGCGGCGGCATACGGTGCTGGCCCTGGGCGGAGGGACCTTTGCCCAGCCGCTCAATCAGGAACCGATCCGCGCCGGGGGGGCGTGCACGGTGTTTTTGGACGTGCCCGTGGATGAGCTGCTGCTGCGCTGCGCCGGCATGAGCAACCGGCCGCTGTTCCGCGATGAGGCGAGCTTCCGCGCGCTGCACGCCCAGCGGGTGCCGTTTTATCGTCAGGCGACGCTCACGCTGGCGGCCGGCGCAACGCCTCCGGCGCTGCTCAGCGAGCGGATTCTGGAACAGATACAGGCCGTACGCCCGGCGTGACTTCCTGGTCCTTGTACTGCAGGCGGTAGAGACGCCAGTAGATGCCGTGCAGATGCAGCAACTGCTGGTGCGTGCCGCGCTCGCGCAGCGTGCCCTTGTGCATCACCAGGATCTGGTCGGCGCGCTGAATGGTGGACAGGCGGTGGGCGATGAGGATGCTGGTGCGCCCGGCGAGCATGCGGTCGAGGGCGGAACGGATCTTGAGCTCGGTTTCCGTGTCCACGCTGGCGGTGGCCTCGTCGAGGATCAGGATGGAGGGGTTGGAGGCCAGCGCGCGCGCGAAATTGACCAACTGCTTCTGTCCGGTGGAGAGCCCGCTGCCGCGCTCGCGTAACAGCGTCCGGTCGCCTTCAGGGAGCGAGGCGAGGAAGGTCTCGAGGTTGGCATCGCGCTCGGCCGCCTGCACCTGGGCCTCGGTGACCGCAGGGTCGTCCATGCGGATGTTGTCGGCGATGGAGCCGCTGAACAGGTAGGGGTCCTGGAGCACGATGCCGTAGCGGCGGCGCAGCTCGTGCAGGTCCCAGTCGCGCACGTCGAGGCCGTCGAGCAGGATGCGCCCCTTCTGCACGTCGTAGAAGCGCAGCAGCAGGCTGATCATCGTGGTCTTGCCCGCCCCGGTGTGGCCGACAATGGCCAGGCTGGTGCCCGGCTCGGCGGTAAAGCTGACGTCGCGCAGGATCCAGTCTTCGCCCTGGTAGGCGAACCAAACATGATCGAACTCGATGCGGCCGGGCATGGCCGCCGGGCGCTGCGGCGCGGCGGGCGAGGCCAGCGTCACCGGCGTGTCCAACAGGTGGAAGATGCGCTCGGAGCCGGCCATCGCCGTCTGCAGGGTGTTGTACTTGTTGCTCAGGTCCTGGATGGGACGGAAAAAACGCTGCACGTACTGGATGAAGGCGAAGACAATGCCGATGGTCAGGGTTCCGTGCAGTACGCGCAGGCCGCCGAACCAGAGGATCAGCGAGACCGCCAGGATGCTCAGGAACTCGACCGCCGGATAGTAGAGCGCGTAGGCGATGATGGCCAAGATCCAGGCATCGCAGTGCTCCTGGTTGATGCGTCGGAACTGCCGGTAGCTGATCTCCTCGCGGTTGAAGGCCTGCACCACGGACATGCCCGTGATGTGCTCCTGCAGGAACACGTTGATGCGCGCCACCAGCAGCCGGATGCGGCGATAGGCCTCGCGCACGGCCTCGCGGAAAAAGTAAGTCGCGATCACGATCAGCGGCAGCACGCCCAGGGTGATGAGCGAGAGCTGCCAGTTGAAGCGGATCATCACCACGACGATCAGCGTGAGCACGAAGATATCGTCAAACAGCGCCACCAGGGCGGTGGAGATGGTGGCGTTCAGCGTCTCGACATCGTTGGTCACGCGCGTCACCAGGCGGCCGACCGGGTTCTTGTCGAAAAATGCGATGGTCAGCTTCTGCAGGTGGCCGAACAGTTCGCGCCGCAGCGCGTACATGGACTTCTGGCCGACCCAAAGCATCGTGTAGCTCTGGGCGAAGTCGAGGGCGAAACCCAGTCCCAGGATGATGAGGTAGAGGATGGCGACGTCGGCCACGCCGCGAAAGGCGTTTTGCGGCAGCCAAGGCGAGAGCAGGCTGTGGGCGCCGGGGCTGGGGAAGAGATAGCGGTCAATGATGACCTTGTTCAAGTAGGGGCCGGCCAACTGCGTGGCCGCCTGCAGAGCGGCGGCGAGGGTGGCCATTACCACGGCAAAGCGGTAGGGCCGGACGTAGTGCAGCAGGCGCCCGATCAGCTGCCGGTCCACTGCCTTGCCGAGTTGTTCTTCTTCCTGTGGCATGTCCCGCAGCGCGCGGATCAATCGGCGCGCGCCAGCTCCTCCTCCAGCAGTTGTTTCTCGTACAGGCTGGCGTACAAGCCGCCCAGACCGATCAACTGGGCGTGCGTGCCCTGTTCGGCGATGCAGCCGCGAGCGAGCACGGCGATGAAGTCGGCGTTGCGCACGGTCGAGATGCGATGGCTGATGAGCAGCGTGGTGCGCATGCCGCCGGTATGGAAGGCGACCGATTCCAGGCCCTCGAGGATGCGTTCTTCGGTGATGGTATCCACGCTGGCCAGGGCGTCGTCGAGGATGAGGATGGGCGCCTGGCGCAGCACGGCGCGGGCCAGCGCGGTGCGTTGCTTCTGTCCGCCCGACAGGGTCAGGCCGCGCTCGCCTACCAGGGTGTCGTAGCCCTGGGGGAAATCGGCCACGTCGAGGCTGAGGCCGGCGATGCGGGCGGCTTCCTCCACCTCTTCGTCACTGGCGTCGGGGCGGCCGAAGGCAATGTTGGCGCGCAAGGTGTCACTGAAGAGGAAGGTCTCCTGGGGAACCCATCCGATGCTGTGGCGCAGCAGGCGGAGGGGGATTTCGCGGATGGGCCGCCCGTCCATGCGCACCATGCCCGGCTCGGCGTCGAGCAGGCGCGGAATCAGCGACACCAGCGTGCTCTTGCCGCTGCCGGTGGCCCCGACCAGCGCCACCGTGCTGCCGGCGGGAATGTGCAGGTTCAGATCGTCGAGCACGGCGTTGCCGCCGTAGGAGTAGGTGAGATGGCAGAACTCGATGTCGCCGCGCACGGTCTGGATGCGGTGGTCGGTGGCGGGCCCGTCGGCGATGTCGGGGCGCTGCTCGAGAACCTCCTGCAGCCGCGCCAGCGAGGCCGTGCCGCGCTGCACCAGGTTGATGACGTAGCCGAGGGCGATCATGGGGAACGCCATCTGCATCATGTAGAGGTTGAAAGCGGCGTAGCCGCCGATGTTGATGCGGTGATCGAGGACCGCGCGTCCGCCGAACCACAGCACCAGCATGAAGGCCACGCCCAGCAGGAACTGCAGCAGCGGATCGAAGGCGCCGGTCAACACCACCAGGCGCATGTTGCGGGCCACGTAATCACGGTTGAGGACGTCGAACTTGTCTTCCTCGATGCCTTCGCGGGCGTAGGCGCGGACCAGGCGCAGGCCGGCCAGATTTTCCTCCACGCGCGTGGCCAGATGGCTGAACATGCTCTGGATGCGCTCGAAACGGTCGTGAATGCGCTTGCCGAACCACTGCACCGCCAGCGACACAAAGGGCGCGGGGATGAAGGCGATCAGCGTCAGCACCGGGTCGAGGTGCCACAGGATCGTGATCACGTACACGAAGAGCACGATGGCCTGCGCCGAGTACATGATCCCCGGGCCCACCATGTTGCGCACGGCCATGAGGTCGTTCACCGCGCGCGCCATCAGGTCGCCGGTGCGGAAGGTCTGGAAGAAGCTGGAGGAGAGCGTCTCCATGCGCGCCAACAGGTCGTTGCGCAGGTCGAACTCGACCAGCCGCGAGACCGTGATCAGGATGAGGCGCTGGAAGTAGTTCAGCACCGCGCGCGCGCCCACCGTGGCCACCAGCAGCAGGCAGTACTTGGCCAGCTTGGCCGCCGAGATGCCGTGGCCCAGGTCGTTGATGGCCAGATCCACAATGTAGGGAATGGCCACCAGCACGGCGGTGTTCACCAACAGGATGGCCATGCCGCCGGCCAGCCTCGCCCGGTATCGCTTCAAGTAGGGCGCGAGCGCGCGCCACATCTCGCGCTTCATACGCTAGGGCCGCTCCTGGTGTTTCGCCAACTGGCGGCGCGCGTAGCGGCCCCAATGGCGGCTGCCGCCCTCGGTCAAACAGCGGCGCCATTGCGCGAGCGCCGGCGCATAGCGGCGCATCTTCCACTCGGTGTCGGCGGCGCGGCAGTAGGATTCCGCCATGCCCGGGTTGTAGTAAATGGCGTCGTCGAAGCGCGCCAGGGCGCCCACGTAGTCGCCGCGGTTGTAATAGAAGGTGCCGACTTCCAGGTCATGGCCGGCGCGCAGAGGGTCCGGTTGGGGGAGTTTCACCGGCGCCGGATCGAGCAGCAGGGGCAGGGGCGCCGAGGCCGCCGGCGGGATGTGGGGGATGAGGTTGCCGCGCGGGCCCGGCGGAGACGGCGGCTGCAGGCGCTGGCTCATCAGCCCGATACACAGACCTGCGCTGAGCGTTAATAGCACGCGGGCGCCCAGCGCGACTGCGCCGCGCGGCCCGCTCGCTAGGGCAAAACCAGCGTAGGTGGAGCACGCTGCGAGAAGACGCGTGCGGCTTTTCCTGATGTCAAAGCCGCAGGCGGCATGTTCCGCCGGGCTACAGCGAGGCTGGTTTTGCTCTAAGGCCGCAGGGCCGCTGCGCCGGGGGCCCCTGCGCCCCGGCTGCGCTGCGGGGGCGGGGCCGGCTGCGCTGGACCAGGCTGCGGCGCGGAGCATACGTTAATGCTAACCCGAGGAGGTAAGCGAAAAACGGCTGCGGAGGGGGCTCCGCAGCCGTGGTTGCGCCGATTTATTATCGCGGCCGGTTACTGGCTGCTGCTGGGGCCGGGGTTGGCGCCGCCGGTAGCGGAGCCGCTGCTCAGGATCGTCAGCTCGACGCGGCGGTTGAACTTGCGTCCGGTGCGGGTCTGGTTGGATTCCGCGGGCTGATTTTCGCCCAGGCCGATGAGGTAGATCTTGTGCGCAGCAACGTTGTTGGATTCCAGATAGCGCACCACCGAATCGGCCCGGCGCTGGCTGAGCTTGATGTTGAAGCTGCGCGGACCGGAAGTGTCGGTGTAGCCCTTGACTTCCAGGATGCCGTGGCTATCCTGCTGCAACTGCGAGATCACCTGATCCAGGGTCTGCTTGGCCGCCGGTGTCAGCATCGCCTTGTTCAGGGCGAAGTGCACCGTGGACTGGCCGGTCTGGTGGTAGTCCTCGAGGTTGGCAATGGTGTGATCGAGGGATTGGATCTGGTTCGAGGTCTGGTTCAGTTGCGAGCCGACCTGCTGCGCCTGCTGCTGGGCTTGCTGGGCCTGGTTGGACGCCTTCTCGGTGGCCGCGTTGACTTGCGCCAATCCCTGCTGGGTTTGCTGCCGCGCGTCGCGGATGGCGTTGGTGTTCTTGGCCGTCTCGGCGTCGAGCTGGTTGACGTGGTTCATCAGCGGCGCGGTTTGCTGGCGCACGTACTTTTTCGTGGTGCAGCCTCCTGCCACGAGCATCGCTGCCGCCAGGGCGCCCGCCATCAGCAGCCCGGGGGAGCTTTTTGGATTGCGCATAAACTCGGCCATAGTGACCTCCGCCGTTTGTGTAGCACGAAGCGTGCCAAACCCAAGCGCGGGAGCCGCACCGGTCAAGGCCTTGTGTTTGTCTCCGTTCTGAACGCGCGTTCGTCCCCGGTCTCATCTATCTTCTACGTCCCGGCGGTAAAATTTACCTGTGGACCTGAGTACCAAGGCCCGCCACCTGCCTACCCAGCCTGGCGTTTACCTGTTCAAAGACCCCGAGGGGGTCATCATCTACGTCGGCAAGGCCAAAGACCTGCGGGCGCGCGTGCGGACCTATTTTTTAGCCGGCAGCACGGAAAACGCCAAGACGGGTACGCTGCTGCGCGAGGCGGCCGACGTGGAAACCATCGTTGTGGACACGGAAGCCGAAGCCCTGGCACTGGAAAACACCCTCATCAAGCAGCATCAACCCCGCTTCAACGTGCTGCTGCGGGACGATAAGACCTATCCCTACATCCGGCTCAGCCACGAGACGTACCCGCGGGTGTACGTGACGCGGCGCATCGAGCGCGACGGCTCGCAATACTTTGGGCCCTACTTTCCCGCCGGGTTTGCCTACCGGCTGGTACATTTCGTGCACAAGCACTTTCTGGTGCCCTCCTGCCGCGTGGATTTGACGCGCTCGCATCCGCGCCCGTGCTTGCAGTTTCATATTCACCGCTGCCTGGGTCCGTGCGTGGAAGGGCTGACGACGGTGGCGCGCTACGAGCAGGCGGTGCGCGATACGCGGCTGTTCCTCAGCGGCCGGCAGCCGGAGCTGGCGCAAGACTTGCGCCGGCGCCGCGACGAGGCGGCCGCGGCCGAGCGGTTTGAGGAGGCGGCCGGATATCGCGACCTGCTGAGCGTGCTCGAGGACCTGCACGAGCGCCAAAAGATGCATGCCGTGGAGGGGCACGACGCCGACATCGTCGGTTTCCATCGTGAGCAGGCGCGCGCGGCGCTGAATGTGTTTCACCTCCGCAACGGGCGCGTCGTGGACCGGCGCGAATACTTCTGGGAGACGTTGCCGGACCCGGAAGCCGGCGACGCCGAGTTGCTCGGCACCTGGC
>JBOGKL010000370.1:0-2995 GCA_050745525.1 Terriglobales bacterium
CACGAATGGCTGATCGGCCGCCTCGGCTACAGATCGCCTCTAACTGCACGCAACTGCCCTCAGGCGGCGGCTGCCGCCGCCTGATTTACAATGGCTGAACTGTCCAGAAAATCGGGGCCGGAACACAGCAGGTTCTGCTCTTGCACACGCGCGTACAGCGCAGGATTTTCCCCTTCACGAACCGACATTTTTAGAAACGGGCCTCACGTCAGCAGGCGAATGTGTTTGGACGCGCAACGCACCGACTCTTTTGTGATCTCGGTCGCGTCGAACGGTGCATTGCCGAATGCAAAGCTGATTCTCTGTTCCCGCAACTCTTCTTCCGTAACCTGTCGTTGGCCAGCCGACTTGAGAGCGTCTTTCAGCTCCGTGCTGACGGGCGGCACATTCTGGAACTGCTTCCGGTCGGGCATGAGTTAATCTTCCGCAATTTTCCACAGATTCTCCACGGAAATCCACAGAACTTCTGTGGAAATCCACAGAAATTCTGTGTACCCGCCGGATGCCGAGATCCTGCAGGGCTAGTCTTTGGCGCGCTGGTACTGGAGGGGCCAGGGGACGTCGTGGCCGAGGAGGCGGGCGGCGTGCAGGGGCCAGTAGGGGCGGCGGAGAAGTTCGCGGGCGAGCACGACGGCATCGGCCTGGCCGCTGCGGATGATGTGGTCGGCTTGCGCCGCGGCCGTGATCATGCCCAGGGCGGCGGTGGGAACGCCGGACTCGCGGCGGACTTGGGCGGCCAAGGCGGTCTGGTAGCCGGGGCCGGCGGGAATGGGGATGTGCGGGAGGATGCCGCCCGAACTGCAATCCACCAGGTCCACGCCGAGAGGGGCGATGCGGCGGGCGAGGGCTACGGAGTCGTCTGCGCTCCATCCGGATTCGGTCCAATCGGTCGCGGAAATGCGCACCCAGAGGGGGAGCGTGGCGGGCCAGACGGCTCGGATGGCTTCGATGATTTCGGCGAGCAGGCGCATGCGGTTGTCACGGCTGCCGCCGTAGGCGTCGGCGCGGTGGTTGCTCAGCGGCGAGAGGAACTCGTGGATGAGATAGCCGTGGGCGGCGTGGATCTCGATCACCTGAAAGCCGGCGGCGAGAGCGCGCTGCGCGGCCGCGGCAAAGGCGGCGACCAGGGCGGCGATTTCCGGAAGTGAGAGCTCGTGCGGGACGGGGTAGCCGTCGGCGAAAGGCACGGGGCTGGGGGCGAGGACGGGCCATCCGCCCTCGGCGAGGGCCACGGGACAGTTCCCTTTCCAGGGCGAGGAGGTCGAAGCCTTGCGGCCGGCGTGGGCGAGCTGCATGCCGCAGAGGGCGCCGTGGGAGCGCACCAGCTCGGTGATGCGGCGCAGGACGGGGATGTGGGCATCCTGCCAAATGCCGAGATCGTCGGGGCTGATGCGGCCCTCGGGCGTGGCGGCGGTGGCTTCGGTGAAGACGAGCGCGGCGCCGCCCAGGGCGCGCGTGGTGAGATGCACGAGGTGCCAGTCGTTGGCGAAGCCATCCACGCTCGAGTACTGGCACATGGGGGAAACCACGATGCGGTTGCGCAGGGTCAGGCTGCGCTGCGGGAGCGGAGAAAACAGGTGCGACACGGAGGTGGCCATGCTCTATTCTCCGGCGGCGGCGGGCAGATCGGTGGCGCCGGGCGGAAGGTGGTAGCGGCGCGTGCGCGGGAGCCGGCCGGCAAGGCCGAGAGCGATAAGAATGGCGCTGGCCACGATGAAGACCAGCGGACGGGCCCAGAGCAGCGCGGCCGGGGAGAAGCCCATGGCCGGGCCCAGACGCCACATGGCCCAGGCGGCCAGTTGAGAGAGGATGGCCGTCCAGACGCCGATGTAGAACCAGGCGCGCTCAGCCCCTTCGTTGCGGACGGTGCTGCGGGCGCGCGGGAGGCGATCGAGCGCGGCGATCACCACGATCAGCACGGCGATGGCATCGTAGGGCCAGCCGTAGAGCTGCTGGACGATCCAGCGGCCGGAGGCGGCGGCGAGGATCATGCCGATCAGATTCAGCAGCCAGGGAGCGACGATGGCAATCCAGGCGGCGGTGTAGCAGGCGATGCGATAGCCGAGGTTGGGCCAGGGCAGGCCGTAATGGGTGATGTAGGGGCTCGGCTCGGCGCCGGGCAAGCGGCCCAGGGCGCCGCGCCAAAGGCAGACGGCGGCGACCACCGCCAGCCAGACCCAGTGGCGGAGGGTGAAGCCGTGGGCGTAGAGGGAGGCGGTGAGCTCGCCGGGCAGGGTGAAGAAGACGTAGATCCAGATGGGGACGTGGAGGACCCGGTAGTAGCCCTTGTTGCGCGTGCGCACGGCGGCGGCCTTCATGCCCTTCTACGTTAGCAGTTGTGCGGACCGGTGTTGGGCGGTGGCGGGCGGATCGCGGACTACGGAGGGAGGCCCTGCTTCGCGCTCCGCGCTACGCAGGGCGCCGCCCGTACTCCCAATAGTTTGACCATCAATCTATTTGGCATACAATGGACTTGGCTGGAACGGAGGCGGAACGTGCGGGGGAAACTGATCATGGGCGTGGTCCTGGCGGCGCTGGGGGCGGCGGGCTTGGGGTTCGGCTTGTGGCCGCGGGCGCAGGTGCTGACGCTGACGGGCACCGTGGACGGCAACGAAGTGGTGGTGGGCTCGCAGATCACCGCGACCATCATGCACATGGCGGTCGAGGACGGCGAGGCGGTGCATGCCGGGCAGGTGATCGCGACCCTGAGTCAGAACGTGCAAACCGCCGACGTGCAGGCGGCCGAGCAGGCGGTCGCGCAGGCGCAGGCGAGCGCGCGGCAATCGGAGGCGCAGACGGCGCTGCTCGCGGCCGAGCTGCCGGCCAAACTGCAACAGGCCCAGGCGCAGCAACAGCAGGCACAGGCGCAACTGGCGCAGGCGCAGGCGCAGGTGCAAGCGGCGCAGGCGGCCTGGGTCAACGCCCACGCCACCTACGCGCGCGTGGCGCCGCTCGAGGCGCAGGGGGTGAGCTCGCAGCAGGACCTGGACAACGC
>JBOGKL010000371.1:0-6006 GCA_050745525.1 Terriglobales bacterium
GGAGGATTCCGCGCGAGACGTACTCGGTGAGGAAGCTGCCCGAGTCGTCGCGGCTCATCCCGAAGGTGGTCTGGGTGAGATCGTTGGTGCCGAAGCTGAAGAACTGAGCTTCGGCGGCGATCTCGCCGGCCATCAGCGCCGCGCGCGGGAGTTCGATCATGGTGCCCACCAGATAGGGGATGGTGACGCCGGAGGCGGCAAAGACCTCGCCCGCCACCTGGCGCACAATGGCCGCCTGCAACGCCAGCTCCTTGGGCGTGGCCACGAGCGGGATCATGATTTCCGGCTTTACGGTCCTGCCTTTTTTCTGCACCTGCACGGCGGCCTCGAAAATGGCGCGCGCCTGCATTTCCGTGATCTCCGGATAGAGGATGCCCAGGCGGCAGCCGCGCAGCCCGAGCATGGGGTTGACCTCGTGCAACTGCTGCACGCGGGCGAGCAGACGGTCCAGGCCCTCGAGATTGGTGACGCCGTAGTCGCGGTACTTGACGCGGACGGCGGCCAGTTCCTTGCGCCGGGCGGCGGGCGGGAGCAGGCGCAGGCGCTCGCGGTCCACCAGGATCTCCTCGCGCGCGGGGAGGAACTCGTGCAGGGGCGGGTCGAGCGTGCGGATGGTGACCGGGAAGCCATCCATGGCCTCGAAGATGCCGGCGAAGTCGCGCCGCTGCAGGGGCAGCAGCTTGCGCAGCGCGGCGCGGCGCTGCTTCTCGTCATCGGCCAGGATCATGGCGCGCATGTGCTCGATCTTGCCTTCGCCGAAGAACATGTGCTCGGTGCGGCAGAGGCCGATGCCCTCGGCGCCGAAGGAGCGCGCGGCACGGGCGTCGCGGGGCACGTCGGCGTTGGCGCGCACGCCGATCTTGCGGTGGGGCTCGGCCCAGGAGAGGAACTTCTGCAGCAGCGGATCGTTGGGGTCGGCGGCCACCGTGGGCACTTGTCCGGCGTAGGCGTTGCCGGAGGAGCCGTCCAGCGAGAGCCAGTCGCCTTCGCGAAAGCTGCGCTTGCCCACGGAGAGCTTGCGCGCGTGCTCGTCCACGACGATGCTGCCGGCGCCGGCCACGCAGCACTTGCCCATGCCGCGTGTCACCACGGCGGCGTGGCTGGTCATGCCGCCGCGCGAGGTCAGGATGCCGGCGGCGACCTCCATGCCATGAATGTCCTCGGGGGTGGTTTCGGCGCGAACAAGAAGGACCGGACCCTGCTTCTTCTCCGTCCAGGCGACGGCGGCGTCGGCGGTAAAGACGATGCGGCCGACGGCGGCGCCGGGCGAGGCGGGCAGGCCGTGCGCCAACGGCTCCAGACCGGCGAGGGCCTTGGGGTCGAAGCGCGGGAAGAGGAGCTCGTCGACCTGGTTGGCGTCCACGCGGAAGATGGCCTCGTCCTTGCTGATGAGGCCCTCTTCGACCATGTCAATGGCGAGCTTGACGGCGGCGCGGCCGGTGCGCTTGCCGTTGCGCGTCTGCAGCATGTAGAGGCGCCCGTCCTGGATGGTGAACTCGAAATCCTGCATGTCGTGGTAGTGGTGCTCGAGGCGCGTGGTGATGTCGCGCAATTGCTTGTAGACCTCGGGCATCTGCTTGCCCAGCTCGGTGATGGGCACGGGCGTGCGAATGCCGGCGACGACGTCCTCGCCCTGCGCGTTCATGAGGAACTCGCCGTAAAACTCCTTCGCGCCCGTGGCCGGGTTGCGCGTGAAGCCGACGCCGGTGCCGCTGGTCTCGCCCAGGTTGCCGAACACCATGGCTTGCACGTTCACCGCCGTGCCCAGATCGTCGGAGATGTTGTTCATGCGGCGGTAATGGCGGGCGCGATCGTTGAACCAGGAGCGGAAGACGGCATCGCGCGCCATGGTGAGCTGCTCGATGGCTTGCTGCGGGAAGGCCTTGCCCGTGTGCTTGTGGATGAGCTTCTGGTAGGCGGCGATGACCGCCTGCAGATCGGCGGCGGTAAGGTCGGTGTCGAGCTTGAGACGGCGGCGGCGCTTCTGGCCGTCGAAGATGGCGTCGAATTCCTCTTTCGAGATCTCCAGCACCACGTTGCCGAACATCTGGATCAGACGGCGGTAGGAGTCGTAGGCGAAGCGGGGGTTGTTCGAGCGGCGCGCCAGGCCGGCGACGGTCTCGTCGTTGAGCCCGAGGTTGAGGATGGTGTCCATCATGCCGGGCATCGAAAACTTGGCCCCGCTGCGGACGCTGACCAGCAAGGGATTGGCGGCGTCGCCGAGGCGCTGGCCGGCGGCGCGCTGCAGACCGTCGAGGGCGGCGCGCATCTGCTGGTCGGCCTCCTCGGGAACACGGTTACCCAGACGGTAGTACTCGCGGCAGGTCTGGGTGGAGAGGGTGAATCCGGGTGGGACGGGCAGGCCGGCGTTGGTCATTTCCGCCAGGCCGGCGCCTTTGCCGCCCAGTTCGTCCTTCATGCTGCCGTTACCCTCGGCTTTGCCTTCCCCAAACGAGTAGACGTATTTCGCCATGGCCGTTCCCTTCCTTGTGTAAGCGCTCCCTTGCAGAATAACAAAGTGGCCCGGCCACCCCGGTTGCCGGCTATGAAAGCCCTTGCTGGCGGCGCGGGCGCCTGTCACAATGCGAGGTTCGGGAACTTACCTCTGCACAGAAAGGGGCTTTTGGTCCTATGAGGCACGCTTCTCTACGCTGGTTCGGCTTGATCCTGGCGCTGGCTTTGGCCGCTTCGCTGCCTGCCTTCGCCCAGTCTCGCTCGCAAAACCCACCGCCGTTCGCCTATGAAACCGCGGCCACCGATCCGCCGCCGGTGAAGACGCACCACCGCATCACCGTGAACGGGAAGACGCTGAGCTATACGGCCGAGGTGGGGAAGATTCCGATTCCCGACGCCAGCGGCAAGACCATGGGCCATATGTTCTATGTGGCCTATATTCTGGACAACGCCGATCCCTCACATCCGCGGCCGGTCACGTTCAGCTACAACGGCGGACCGGGGTCGGACTCGGTGTACGTACACATGGGCGGCTTCGGGCCGCGGCGCGTGGTGGTCAACGCCAATGGCAGCAACCCGGCGCCGCCGTACACGATCGTGGACAATGCCGATACCTGGCTCGGTGCCAGCGATCTGGTCTTTATTGATGCCGTCGGCACCGGCTATAGCCGCGCCACCAGCCACAAGAACCTGGTCTACGCCGCTTCCGCACAGGGCGACCTGGAGTGCTTCGCCCAGTTCGTACGGCTGTGGCTGTACGAGAATAACCGGCTCAACTCGCCGATTGTTCTGGCGGGCGAGAGCTATGGAACGTTCCGCTCGGCCGGGCTCGCCGACGTGCTCTGGCAACACCATATTCCGGTCAGCGGCGTGATCCTGCTGTCGAGCGTGCTGAACCTCTCGACGCTGGAGCCCTCCTACAGCAACGATCGCCCCTACTGGCTGGCGCTGCCCACGCAGACTGCCGTTGCCTGGCACTTCCACAAGCTGCCGGCCAAGCTGCAGAGCGAACCGCTGCCCGCAGTCGTGAAACAGGCCGAGCAGTGGGCGCAAACCAGCTACCAGCATTACCTCGAGCTGGGCGATACGCTGCAGGGGAGCGAGCGGCAGACGGCGTTGCAGCAGTTGTCGAACTATACGGGGCTATCGCCGCAGTTTCTCGATAGCTGGAACCTGCGCATCTCGACCGGATTGTTTGACTCTTCGCTGCTGCGCAGCCAGCGGGAGACGATTGGGCGCTATGACGGCGAGGAGATCGGGACCAGCAGGACGCCCGGCGACATCCGGCCGGACTACGATGCAAGTGGCATATTGTCAGTGCCTTACTCGCATGAATTCATCAATTACCTGAAGAATGAGTTGGACTATAAGACCACGCTGGAGTACGGCGGCCGGGGCATGGGCGGAGCCGGGATTCCTAGCTGGAACTACAACATCTCGAGCGGTGGCTTTGGCGGATCGAGCGGGGGGCCGGGCAATGCCTCGAACGACGTGAGCCAGGATTTGGAGCGCGTGTTTGCGCAGAATCCTTCCATGCGGCTGATGCTGTGCGAGGGCTACTTCGACCAGGCCACGCCCATGCTGGAGGCGACCTACAGCATGTGGCACCTGTTCATTACCCCGGCCGAGCAGAGCCATATCATCACCGAGCACTATATGTCCGGGCACATGATCTACGCGCACGATCAATCGCGGGCGAAGCTGGACCACGACTTCGACGCGTTTGTGGCCACGCTGCCGGGCGTGGCGCAGTAGCGAGGGCGGATGCGGCCTAGGTTGTTAATTCTGCTGCTGGCGATGGCGGCGGCGGCCAGCGTGCCGCTGGCCGCGCAGCGGGCGCGAAAGCCCATGTACGGGTTTGAACCGGCGGCCACCGATCCGCCGCCGGTTAAGACCGAACACAGCATCGTCGTCAACGGGAAGACGCTGCGCTATACCGCCGAAGTGGGGAAGATCCCGGTTCCGGATGCCAGCGGCAGGACCATGGGCCATATGTTCTATGTGGCCTACATTCTCGACAACCCGGACCCGTCACATCCATCAACCGGTGCGGGGCGGCCGGTGACGTTCAGCTACAACGGCGGGCCGGGGTACGCCTCGGTCTGGGTGCATGTGGGTGGGTTTGGGCCGCGGCGCGTCGCGCTCCAGGCCAACGGCAATGTCCCCGCCCCGCCGTATAAGCTCGTGGATAACGCCGACACCTGGCTCGATGCCACCGACCTGGTGTTTGTGGACGCTATCGGGACCGGCTACAGCCGCGCCACCGACCGCAAGAACCTGAACATTGCCGCCACCGCGCAGGGCGACATCAACTGTTTTGCCCAGTTCGTGCGGCTGTGGCTGTACCAGAACAACCGGCTGAATTCGCCCCTCGTGCTCGCCGGCGAAAGCTACGGGACGTTCCGCTCGGCCGGGTTGGCCTACGCGCTCTGGCAGCACCATATTCCGGTGAGCGGGATCGTGCTGCTGTCGGCCACGCTCAACATGGCGACGATTGACGGCTCCTACAGCAACGACCTGCCCTACTGGCTGGCGTTACCGACGCAGACCGCCATCGCGTGGCATTACCACAAGCTCGCGCCGCAACTGGAGAACGAACCGCTGCCGCAAGTCGTGAAACAGGCTGAGCACTGGGCGCAGACGCAGTACCAGCAGTACCTTGACTTGGGCGATGCGCTGCAAGGGGCCGAGCGGCGGCAGGCGCTGGCGGAGATGTCGCGTTACACGGGATTGTCGCCGCAGTTGCTCGATAGCTGGAACCTGCGCATTTCCACCGGCGTGTTCGACGCCTCGCTGCTGCGCGGCCAGCGCGAGATCATCGGGCGCTACGACGGCGCGCAGACGGGCACGAACCGCACGCCGGGGGACATCCGGCCGGATTTTGACGCCAGCAGCGACCTCGACACCGCCTATCAACACGAGTTCGTGCAGTACTTGCGCGACGAGCTGAACTACCGCGCGACGCTCGAGTATGGGCAGTATGGGGCGGGCGGTTCCGGCATTCCCGGCTGGACCTATAACATCGGCGGCGCCTCGGGCAAGGCCGGAGGGTGGGGCGTCAACGGCGGGGGCAACGACGTCAGCCAGGACCTGGAGCGCGTGTTCGCCGAAGACCCTTCGGTGCGGCTGATGCTGTGCGAGGGTTACTATGATCAGGCGACGCCGTTTTTTGAAGCGCTCTACAGCCTGCGGCACATGTTTCTTGCGCCCGGAGAGCAGACGCACATCCGCATCGAGCATTACCTGTCGGGGCACATGATCTACGCCGACCTGCAGTCGCGCGAGAAGCTGCACCAAGACTTCGACCATTTCGTTCAGACGTTGCCGGGAGTTTCTCCATGAAAATCCGCATGCTTCCGTTCGTGGCGTTGGCTTTCGGGCTGGCCGCTTCCCTACCCGCGGCGGCGCAGTTCGGCCGTCGACCGCAGAATTTCGGTTATGAGACGGCGGCGACCGATCCGCCGCCGGTCAAGACCGAGCACAGCATCACCGTGAACGGGAAGACGCTGAACTACACGGCCGAGGTGGGCAAGATTCCGATTCCCGACGCCA
>JBOGKL010000372.1:0-3019 GCA_050745525.1 Terriglobales bacterium
CCCCAAGGGCAACTTCGATGTCAACCCGCAGCAGCCCAATGATCCGCGGGTGGGACTGTCGGCGGGCCTGTACAACGCCGGCAGCGCGATTGAAAACCTGCGCTTGGTGGCCGCCTTGCATCAGCCCCAGGGCTTTTTCAACCCCAACCCCAACGTCTCCGGCTTGGCCTCGCTCGACTACGCCAACAGCGACATGACCTTTGACGGCAACTACGTCATCCAGGGCAATTTCCACGGGCTGTTGTTCTACAACATCTCCAACCCGGAAAAGCCCTACCTGCAGACCGCTGTGGTCTGCCCGGGCGGACAGGGTGATGTTTCGGTTTACAAAAACCTTCTGTTCGTTTCCGTCGAAAGCGGCGGTACGGTCAACTGCAGCAACCCCAAGCCGCTGCCGGCCTCCTATCGGACCGAGATGATGGCGGCCTTCAAGAAAATCGAGGCGGGCGACAAGAACGTCAAAATGCCGCAGCGCCCGGCCGATCCCAGCGCCTTTGAGGGCATCCGCATCTACGACATCAGCAACATCAACAGCCCGCGCCAGGTCGCCGACATTCAATCCTGCCGCGGCTCGCACACCAACACCCTGGTCACTAGCGCCAGCGATCCCGGCGATGTTTACATCTATCTCAACGGCGTGTCCGGCGTGCGCCCGGCGGCCGAGCTGGCCGGATGCAACACGGGCGGGCCGACGGATCCCAACTCCTCCCTCTATGGTGTCGAGGTCATGAAGGTGCCCGTCGCCGACCCGTCCACCGCCAGTCTCGTCGGCCGCGCCCGCATCTTTGCCAGCGCCAATGCCCATGTCCTGAATGCCCTGTGGACCGGCGGCAACCACGGCGCAGACACGCAGACCACGGCGCAGACCACCGGCTGCCATGACATCACCGCCGACCCCTCGCTCGGTCTGGCCGCGGGCGCCTGCGAAGGCAACGGCATTCTGCTCAACATCAGTAATCCCGCGCACCCGGTGCGCATCACCGACGCGGCTGATTCCAACTTCTCCTTCTGGCATTCGGCCAGCTTCAACAACTCCGGCACGACGGTGGTCTATACCGACGAGTGGGGTGGCGGCACACAGCCGCGCTGCCGCGCCACCGACCCCATGAACTGGGGCGCCGACGCCATCTTCACCATGGAAGGCACGGGCAGCCATCGCCACATGGTGTTTGACTCCTACTACAAGATGCCGGCGCCGCAATCCGACACCGAGAACTGCGTGGCCCACAACGGCTCGCTGATTCCCGTGCCTGGACGCGACATCATGTCGCAGGCCTGGTATCAGGGTGGCGCTTCCATTTTCGATTTCACCAACCCGCATAAACCTTACGAGATCGCCTATTTTGATCGCGGTCCCATCAGTGCCACCAAGCTGGTGATCGGCGGCTACTGGTCGGTGTACTGGTACAACGGCTATCTGTATGGTTCCGAGATCGCCCGCGGCCTCGACGTGTTCCAACTGACGCCCAGCAAATATCTCACGCAGAATGAGATTGACGCCGCACGGCTGGCGCATTTCGACCAGCTCAACATCCAGGACGAGCCCCACTACACCTGGCCCAACCGCTTCGTGGTGGCCCGCGCCTACCTCGATCAGCTCGCCCGCAATCATAGCTATCCGGCGGCCGCCATTCAGGCGCTCAACGATGGCATGACGCAGGTGAAGAACGCGCAGGGCAGCTCGCGCCATTCGGCCGAAACCAAGCTCAATGGCTTGGCCCGCCGCATCGGCGCCGCCGCCGGGCACGCCGCCAACGCGCGCGCGGCCATGCGTATGCGCAACGCGGCCAAGGTCATCCTGGCTCGCGATCAGCAACTGCAGTAGAAGCAATTCAGATCGCACTGCAGCGGCTGGGGGCTTCGGCCTCCAGCCGCTGCGTCGTTTAGCGGGCTGTTGTTCCAGCTCTGCTCTTGCGTAGGGCCGACCGCAACCACGCCTCCGACGTGAGGTTTTCGTTCTAGACTGAATTGTGCGTCGCGATGTTGTGCGTCGAGCCGCGTGCGTCTGTGGTCTGATTTTCGCGCTGGCCTGCGGCGAAGGTGTGCTGGCCGCCCAAGCGCCGGCGGCTACCGCACAAACGCTGACCATACCGTCGGGCACGATCCTCGATCTGGCGCTCGCCCGCCGCACCCGCTTGCACGGAGCGGGCGAGGCGCTCAGCGCGCGCTTGCGTTCACCCGTGTACGTGGATAACCGTCTGGTGCTGGCGGCCGGCTCCGTCGTGCTGGGACACGTAAAAACCGTGAAGGGCGCTCCGGCGCTGCAGCGCGTGGAAGCGGGCCTGGGCGGCGATTTCAGCCCGGCTCCTACGGCCACGGCCGGTTTTGATGCGGTGCTGGGACCCCAAGGCCGTCGTATCCCCATCCGGACGGCCGTTGAGCCGGCTTTGCCGGTGCTGCACCTGGCGACGGCCGCGCCCGCCGGCAAGCGGCCAGGGCTCTTGCGGCGCGCCGGCGCCATGGTGCGCAACCGCGCCGCCGGGCTCTACCATCTGCTGCGCGCTCAGGCCAATTGGGGCACGCTGCGTCAGGAGGCGGTGGCCAGCCTGCCTTACCATCCGTCAGCGCTGCCGGCGGGCACATCCTTCCAGGCACAGGTGCTCGCGCCTTTTGACGTGACCACGACGGCTCCGCCGCCCCTGCCGCGCCAGAGCACCGCCGACCCGCTGCCGCCGGGCCTGGTGTTGCATGCGCGGCTGGAGACGGCCCTGAGCAGCGCCACGGCGCACTGGGGCGAGATGGTGCGCGCGCGCGTCGATCGCCCGGTGCTCTCCTCCACGGATCGCGTCCTGATCCCGGAGGGCGCGCTGCTGCTGGGCACGGTCACCGCGGTGCGCCCCTCGCGCCGTTTTGGCCGCGGCGGCCAACTGCACTTCTCGTTTTCGCACTTGCAGTTCCCCGCCGGGACGAGCGAAAACGTCGTGGCCGCGCTGCAGGCGGCCGCCGTGCGCCAGCCGCTGCATCTGGACGCCGAGGGCAACGTCGTGGCCTCGGCGCCCCATGCGGCGCCGGCGCTGGC
>JBOGKL010000373.1:0-11271 GCA_050745525.1 Terriglobales bacterium
AGCCAGTGGCGCCTGATGCACGCGGGGTCCCGCGCCAATCAATCGTCCGGCCGTCCTTCAGTCCACCGACAGACAGGGGGCGCCGGAGCGCGCCGGTTCTACCGAGCCGATGCACACACCGGGAAAACCAGAGGCGGCGGATGCGGGCAGGCTCACCAGGAGTCCTCCGCTCGTTTGCGGATCAAACAGAAGAACGCGCAAATCCTCAGGAACCGAAGAGGCAAACGTGACGGCAGGAGCAACGAAGCTGCGATTGTTGTGCAGCCCCTGCGATTGGCAATCGTTTGCGCGGGCGCGCGCGCCGGCCAGCAGCGGCACCGCCGCGGCCTGGATGCGGAGATGGACCTGACTTGCCAGCGCCATTTCGCGGGCGTGGCCGAGCAAGCCAAAGCCGGTCACGTCGGTGGCGCCGTGCGCACCCGCCGTCACGGCGGCCGCGGCCGCATCGCGGTTGAGCGCGCGCATGCTCGCCACGGCAGCGGCGAAATCCTCCACGCTAACCCCGGGTCCGTGATCATTGCCTACCAAGCCGCGCTTGAGCGCTGTGGTCAGAAGCCCCACACCAATGGGCTTGGTCAGAAATAAATGATCGCCGGCCTGGGCGCCACTGTTGCGCAGCAGATGCTGGAGCGGAACCGTTCCAGTGATGCTGAAGCCGAATTTCAGCTCTTCGTCGCGGACGCTGTGTCCGCCGCCCAAGCTGCAGCCGGCCTGAGCCAGGATTTCCAGGCCACCCTGCAAAATTTTGCGCAGCGTGGCGGCGCCTGCATCGGGCGGATACGCAAGCACCGAAAGAGCCAGCATCGGCGTGCCGCCCATGGCGTAGATATCGCTGAGCGCGTTTGCGGCAGCAATGGCGCCGAAATCGGCCGGGTCGTCCACGATGGGAGTAAAGAAATCCACCGTTTGCACCAGCGCGATTTCGCCTCCGGGAGGCACGGCCAAGCGGTAAACGGCAGCATCTTCGGCGCCCTCAAAGCCGACCACCAAGTTTGGGTCGTGGGGGATGCGCAGCCCGGGCAGGACTTCATCGAGCAGTTGTGGGCTGAGCTTGGCGGCACAGCCGCAGGCGCGCGCCAACTCGGTCAATCGTGGCATCGCTCGATTATGAGCCGGAGGCGCGCCTTTGTTAGAATGAAAGCGCTCCATCGAGCACGGAATTCCATGAACGCCCCTGCGCCACGCCCCATTCGAAAAGCGGTATTCCCGGCAGCCGGATTGGGCACGCGCTTTCTGCCCGCCACCAAGGCGCAGCCGAAAGAGATGCTGCCGCTGGTGGACAAGCCGATTATTCAGTACGGCGTGGAGGAGGCGCTCGAAAGCGGCATTGATGAAATCGTGATCGTGACGGGGCGCGGGAAAAACTCCATCGAGGACCATTTTGACGTCAGCTTCGAGCTGGAAAAGATGCTCGAAGAAAAGGGCAAGACCGACCTGCTGGCCGTGGTGCGGGAAATCAGCGACATGCTGAACATCGCCTACGTGCGGCAAAAGGCGGCCCTGGGGCTGGGGCATGCGGTGCTGGCAGCGGAGAGCCTGGTGGCGGGAGAACCGTTTGCCGTGCTGCTCGCCGACGACGTGATTGACGCGCCGGTGCCGGTGATGCGCCAAATGCTCGATGTATATGAAGCCACTGGTGCCAGCGTGGTGGCCGTGGAGAAGATCCCGGGCGAGGCAATTTCCAGCTACGGCGTGGTGCAGCCGGCGGGGCCGCCGGAAAGTTTTGGCGCCAATCAATTCCTCGGGCCGGTAGTGCGCTTGGCGGATGTGATTGAGAAGCCGCGGCTGGAGAATGCGCCTTCGGACCTGGCCGTGGTGGGGCGGTACGTGTTGACCCCGGGCATCTTCAAGCACCTGCGACGGAATTTGCGCGGAGCGGGCGGAGAAATCCAGCTCACCGACGCCATGCGGGCGCTGGCGCAAGAGGAGCCGTTCTACGCCTTCCAGTTCCAGGGCCGCCGCCACGATACCGGCGACAAGCTGGGGTTTTTGAAGGCCACCGTCGAGCTGGCGCTGCAGCGGGAGGACTTGGGCGCCGCCTTCCGCCAGTACCTGCATGCGCTGCACTTATAGGCCGCTCCCGCGCGCATTCTTCAACCGGAGTCCGTTAGTGGTTGCGCCGGCGCTGCTGGGCAAGCTTCTGGTCCGGCGGCAGCGCGGGAAGGTGCGTCTGCTGCGGCTGGTGGAAACCGAGGCGTATTTGGGCAGTGGCGATGCCGCCGCGCACGCGGCCGCGGGACGCACGGCGAGAAACGCGGTGCTGTTCGGAGAGGCGGGCCACGCCTACATTTACCTGAGCTACGGCCTGCACTTGTGCCTCAATGTCTCCACCCTGCCCGAGGGACAGGCGGGCGGAGTTCTGTTTCGCGCCGCCGAAGCAGCCGGGATGCCGGCGATCGCCGCCTCGGGTCCCGGCCGGCTGGCACGGGTGCTTCATCTCACCCGGGCGGAGAACGGGCTGGACATGACGGTTCCGGGGACGTTGTATTTGGCCGACGATGGCTTTTGCCCCGAGGAGATCGTAGTGACGGGGCGCATCGGTATCCGCAAGGCAGCGGGGCTGCCTTACCGGTTTTTGCTGCCCGGCCACGCCTCCGTTTCGCGGCCGCGGGGCCCCGTGCTGGAGCGCTTGGCCGATTGCGCCGGCGGCAGGCAAACGGATATACTCCCGCATAATACGAAGGGCAGTTGAAAGCGAGTCCATGGCCACCACCCCTGTGCAACAACTGGATAGCAACGCGGAGGAATGGGTCGAATTCCTCGAGCTGGAAGACAAAATCGGCCGTATTGCCGAAACCTTGCAGCAGGCACGCGCCGAGCGGGACCGTGCCTTGGCGGAGCTGAAGCCGCTGCAGGCCGCGCACGAAAAACTGCAGCGTGTCCACACGCAATCCGAGCACGAGTTGATCGCGTTGCGCAAGGAACGCGGCGAGGTGCGCCAGCGCATCGCCCGGCTGAGCCAGAAACTGGAGACGGCCGACCGTTAAACGGAGCGCGCGGATGAGCAGCAAAGCCAGCACGCGCGTCAACATTTACGGCCAGAACTATTCCTTTGCCGGCAGCGACGCCGAAGCGGTGCAGCGGCTGGCCGACTCCGTGGACGCCAAGATGCGCCAGGTGGCGCGGGAAACCCACGTGGTGGATTCATTGCGTGTTGCGGTGCTGGCGGCGATCAACCTGGCCGACGAAAACGAGCGCCTCCGCGCCCAAGTGGATGGCCTGCAGCATAAGCTGGGCGGCCGCATTCGCGCCATGAACGCCAACCTGGAACGCTTGCTGCACCGGGCGAGCTAGAGCCCATGCGCCTGCTGTTCATTGGCGACATTTACGGCCAACCGGGCCGGCGCGTGGTGCGCGATTACCTCGCCGACCTGGCCGCCCAGCGCGGCGTGGACGTGGTGATCGCCAACGGGGAAAATACCGCCGGAGGTTTTGGCATCACGCCGCCCTTGGTCGAGGAGCTGCTCGGCTACGGAATAACGGTGCTCACCGGCGGCAATCACATTTGGGACAAGCGCGACCTCGTGCCGTACTGGCAGAGCGCGGTTGCCGATCCCGCCCACCCGGCGCACCGGATGCTGCGGCCGGCCAACTTCGGCAGCGCGCTGCCGGGATCAGGCCTATACCAGTCGCAGACGCGCGCGGGAGAACAGTTCGCCGTGGTTAACTTGCAAGGGCGGGTGTTCATGACCCCGCTGGCGTGCCCGTTCCGCACCGCGGACGAAATCCTGGCTACCCTGCCGCCGGAGTGCCGCACGGTGCTGGTGGACTTTCACGCCGAAGCGACCAGCGAGAAGCAGGCGCTCGGTTGGTACTTGGACGGGCGGGTCACCGCCGTGCTGGGTACCCACACGCATGTCCCCACTGCCGACGAACGGATCCTGCCTCGCGGAACCGCGTTTCAAACCGACGTGGGCATGACGGGAGCCTACGGCGGTGTCATTGGATCCAAAGTGGAAAACGTTCTGGAGCGCCTGCTGCAGGGCTACCCGGCGCGTCTGGAGCCGGCGAGCGGCGACGTGCGCATGTGCGGCACCCTGGTGGATAGCCACGACGGCCACGCCACCGCGATTGAGCGCATACAACTGAAGATTGCAGAATGATGCTTGCCGGCAAGCATTAACGATCTGTTAACAGCGCGTCTGACAATTAACATTCATCGCGTAAACTTTAATCGTGTCGCGCTCAACCGGCATTTGGTTGCAAATAAACACGTCATCGGAGCCGTACAGGGCCTTTCTACCGAGTGCTTTACCGCCCGACCCTCCGGTAAGGCTCGAACCGATCCTGCCGTTGCTGAGCAGCGCTGATAGAGCTGTTGGCAGGCTGGATGGAATATGCTCCACACTCCCGGATGCCGATCTCTTCCTTTTCGTCTACGTGCGTAAGGAGGCGGTGCTTTCTTCCCAGATCGAAGGGACACAATCATCGCTTTCCGATCTTCTGCTATTCGAAAATAATCAGCCGACGAGGGCCCCACGGGAAGATGTGGCCGAGGTTTCACGCTACGTGGCGGCGATGAATCACGGTTTGAAGCGCCTGCGCCAAGATAGATTCCCGCTTTCTTTGCGACTCATCCGCGAGATGCACTCAAAACTGCTGCAGTCCGGACGTGGCGCAGAATGGGCTCCCGGAGAGTTCCGCACCAGCCAAAACTGGATCGGCGGGTCTCGGCCGGGCAATGCCGCCTACGTTCCCCCACCCCCGGAACACGTGCTGGAAAAAATGGGTGAACTGGAGAATTTTTTCCACGTCGATGATCTGCCGCTGCCTCTCCTGATTCGCGCCGCAATGGCACATGTGCAGTTCGAAAGCATCCATCCTTTCCTGGACGGCAACGGCCGCATTGGCCGTCTGCTGATTCCACTTCTCCTCTGCGAGCAAGGGGCGATTCGCGAACCGATCCTATACCCTAGCCTTTTCTTTAAACAACATCGTGACCGCTACTATGAACTCCTACAAGGTGTCCGCACGCACGGGGACTGGGAGTCGTGGGTGGAATTTTTCCTCCGCGGCATCGCGGAGACTGCCGACCAGGCGGTTGAGACAGCACGGCAGATCCTCAGTCTGCAGGACGAGGACCGCAGCAAGCTCGCGGGCCTCGGGCGTGCGCGCCTGTCGGCGGGCCACATCTACAACGCCATCCTGAAAAGTCCCATTTTTTCAATTCCAGTGATCGCCGAAGCGGCAGGGCTGAGCTACCCAGCCACGGCCAGGGCGGTTGCGAACATGCAAAGACTTAAGCTCATAGAGCGGTTCGCAATGCAGTCGGGGCCACAGGTGTTTGCGTATCAGCGATACCTGAACATTCTGAACCAGGGCGCCGAGCCGCTCCCGCGCTGATTCAGGGGGCCTAATCCAGGTCGCGCCAGTTGAGGCCGGAACCGATTTCCACGCGCAGCGGAACCGCCAGTTGCGCCACGTTTTCCATGGCTTCGCGCACTGCGGCGGCGACGCGATCGAGGCTGCCCTCGGGCACCTCCAGCAGCAGCTCGTCGTGCACCTGCAGGAGCAGGCGCGCGCCGTGGGCGGCAAGCTGCGGATGCAGGCGGATCATGGCCAGCTTGATCAGGTCGGCCGCGGCGCCCTGGAGCGGAGTGTTGATGGCCGTGCGCTCGGCAAAGCCGCGCAACGTGGGGTTGCGCGAGTCGAGATTGGGGATGGGGCGCACGCGGCCGAACAGCGTGCGGACGCGACCCTCGCCGCGCGCCTGCTGCAGCGATCGCTCGATATAGGCCTTCACGCCCGCGTACCGCTCGAAATAGCGGCGGATGAAACTCGCC
The DNA here is from genome assembly GCA_050745525.1 of Terriglobales bacterium. Taxonomy (GTDB): domain Bacteria; phylum Acidobacteriota; class Terriglobia; order Terriglobales; family SCQP01; genus SCQP01. The sequence continues at coordinate 5,784 of JBOGKL010000373.1, forward strand.
GCCTCACCCTGCGGGATGCCCAACTGACGCGACAGGCCAAAGGCTGACAAGCCGTACACAATGCCAAAGTTCACCGCCTTGGCGCGGCGCCGGTGTTCCTCCGTCAGCAGCAGAGGCGGCACGCCGAAGACTTCCGCCGCGGTAAGGCTATGGATATCGGCACCGGTGGCGAAGGCGTGCACCAGCAACTCGTCCTCGCTCAGGTGGGCCAGCAGGCGCAGCTCGATCTGGGAGTAATCCGCCGACAAGAGCCGATGGCCGGGGGCCGCGATAAAAGCGGCGCGAATCTGACGGCCGGTTACGGTCCGCACGGGGATGTTTTGCAGGTTGGGATTAATCGAGGCCAAGCGTCCGGTGGCCGAGCCAGAAATTAGAAACGTGGTGTGGACGCGGCCGGTGGCGGGGCGGATGAGCGGGGGCAGCGCGTCCACATACGTGGACTTCAACTTCGCCCACTGGCGAAATTCCAAAATCGGCGCAATCACCGGGTAGGCGGTCAGCGACTCCAGCACGTCCACGGCGGTTGAGGGCGTTTTAGTCTTGCCACGCCGCGCCGGAGCAGGCAGTCCCATTTTGTTGAACAAGACGTCGGCGAGCTGCTGGGGCGAGTTCAGATTGAAACGGCAGCCGGCCAACTCGAAGACTTGCTCCTGGGAGGCAGTGGCGCGTTCGTCCAACTCGCGCGAGAGCACCTGCAGCGCTCCCGGATCCAGAAGGATGCCGGTTTCCTCCATGGATTCAAGGACGGGAAGCAGCGGCAGATCCAGGTCGCGATAGACCGGCCATTGGCCGGAATCGCGAATGTGCTTTTGCAGGATCGTGGCGGCTTCGGCCGTCGTGCGCGCGATGTGGCCGGCATCGCCCGGTGTGGCTTCCAACCCCAGGCGGCGTGCGGCAGCGGGGAGATGGAAGTCCGATTGGGTCGGATCGTCAAGATAGGCGAGCAGAGAGACATCGGCCACGTGTTCGGCATCCAGCACTGGTCGTGGCAGCCCGGCGGAGGCAAGCCGCGAACCGATTTCGCGCGCGTCCGCCCAAGCCCAGCTACGCTGCGGGTCGCGCAAGGCTACCGTCAGCGCTTCTGCCTGCACCGCGACCGCCCCAGCCGGCAGCACGCCGGCATCACCACCGCTGGAACCCGCCAAGCCGAGATTTCCCGTCTCGTCCACGGCCAGCGCCAAGGGCTGCTTCGATGCGAGCAGTGCCTCAAAGCGCGCGGGCGTCAACTCCGGCGAAGGGGCGGCAACGGCTACGGGCGCGGCGGACGCGGGGACCAGCGCCTGCAGCAGATGGTGGAACTCCAGCTCCGTAAACAGTTCCCGGCAGCGATCGGCATCCGGCGGTCGTACCCGCCAGGCCTCGGGCGTGTAGGCGATGGGAACGGCGGTGTGAATCGTCGCCAATTCCTTGCTGAGCAGGATTTGCTCGCGAAAATTCTGTAACGATTCGCGGTAGCTCTTGCGCTCCACCTCGGCGGCTCGCTCGAGCGCCGCCTCCACGGAACCAAAGCGGGCCACCAACTGCTGCGCGCCCTTTTCGCCAATGCCGGGCGCGCCGGGAATGTTATCCACCGCGTCCCCGCGCAGGGCTAGCAGGTCCGCCACCTGGCCGGGCTGCACGCCCAGCTTCGCCTCCACCTGCGCCTCGTCGAAAAGCAGATTTAAGCCGGGATTGTAGACGCGCACGCCGGCGCCGATGAGCTGCAACAGATCTTTGTCACTGGAAACAATCACCACTGCCTGGCCGGCAGCGACCGCCCGGCGCGACAGGGTCCCGATGACATCATCGGCTTCATACCCCTGCGCCTCCAAAATCGGGACCTGAAATGCCTCCAGCGCCTGGCGTATGTATGGCAATTGCGGAATGAGGGTCTCCGGCATCGCCGCCCGGTTGGCCTTATAGGCGCCGAAGCGCTCGTCGCGGAAGGTCGGTCCCGCCACATCCAGAACCGCGGCCAAGGCCGCCGGCTGATGGTCGGCCACCAACTTGCGCAGCATGTTCACGACGCCCAGCACGGCCTGCGTGGGCAAACCGCGCGCATTGCTCAGCGGCGGCAGCGCATGAAAGGCGCGGAACACATAGCCCATCGTGTCAATCAGGTAAAGGGCGCCAGAAGGGGCTGGATCGGGCAAGGCATCATTATAGTCGCCCCAGCGGGACCGGCAAAAGGCGCAAACCAGAGCGGCAAGCACGGCCGCGGCCGCCTGCCCCGTCCGGCATCTCCTATACTGAACAACATGAATCTGTGCGTAGTGGGCACAGGATACGTGGGTCTCACCACGGGCGCGTGCCTGGCCGCGATTGGACACAACGTAGTGTGCCTGGACTCGGATGCGGCCAAGATCGCATCGCTGCAGCAGGGCCGCTGCCCGATTTTCGAGGAACACCTGCCGGAGTTGATCACCGCGGCCGTGGCACAGAACCGGCTGCAGTTTGCCACCGAACCCAGCGCGCTGGCGCATGCGGAGGTGATCTTTATCTGCGTGGGCACGCCGCCGGATGCGGACGGCAAAGCCGATCTGGCCGCGGTGGAGTTGGCCACGCGGCAGATCGCCGACAGCGCCCGCGGTTACCGGCTGATCATCAGCAAGAGCACGGTGCCGGTGCGCACCGGAGAACAAATCCAGCGCGTGCTGGCCGCTTACGGCCACGGCGCGACCTTCGACGTGGCCTCAAACCCGGAGTTTCTGCGCGAGGGCTGCGGCGTTTACGATTTCTATCATCCCGATCGTATCGTGGTCGGATGCGCCGGCGAACGCGCGGAGCAGCGCCTGCGCGCCATCTACGCGCCAGTGCTCGAGGGCTCGTTTCACTGCGGCTGGCACCATCAGAGCGCGCACCAGTGCGGATGGCGCGCGCCGGCATGGGTGGCCACCGACATCACCAGCGCCGAGCTGATCAAGCACGCCTCGAACTCGTTTCTCTCGATGAAGATCTCGTATGCGAATGCGCTGGCGGACATCTGTGAACTCGCCGGCGCCGATGCCACCGAGGTGCTGCGCGGCATCGGCTACGATCACCGCATCGGCAACGAATTCCTGCAGCCGGGCATTGGCTTCGGCGGCTTCTGCTTCCCCAAAGACCTGAGCGCCTTTATTGAGATGACGGCGGAGCTGGGCTATGATTTCCGCCTGCTGCGGGAGGTGCAGGCGATCAACCGGCGGCGGGTGGAACAGTTCGTGCGCAAAATCCGCCAGGAACTATGGGTATTGCAGGGCAAAACCGTTGGGGTGCTGGGGCTGGCCTTCAAGGCGGGCACCGACGACATACGGCTGTCGCCGGCGCTGGCCGTCATTCGCGAGCTGCTGCGGCTGGGCGTGCAGGTGCGCGCCTACGATCCGCAAGCCATGCCCCGCGCGCGGGCGGAGATGCCCGGCGGCGCCCTGGAGTTCTGTGCGACGGCCGAAGCGGTGGCCGAAGGTGCGGCCGCCGTGCTGATCCTGACCGAGTGGCCGCAGTTCCGCACCGCCGATTGGGCCGCGATGGGCAAGCGCATGCATCGCCGCCTGGTGCTCGACGGCCGCAACCTGTTCGCGCCCGGGGAACTCGAAGCGCGCGGGTTCGAACATCGCGGCATCGGACAGGGCGCCGCGCCGGTGGAAGTTCTCACCCATGCCGAGTAGCCCCGGCCGCAACACGCATCCGCCCCGCGCCGTGCGCTTCGCGCTGGTGGCGTTGGTGGTCATCGTGCTCGCTTACCTGACTTGGTCGAGCACGCACACGGCCCGCCATAGCGTGACCGTGTGCGTCACCTATCAGGGCCTGAGCGCGTGCCGCTCGGCCGAGGGCCGGACCATGCAGGAGGCATTGCGCGCCGCTCACGATAACGCCTGCTCGCAGATCACGTCGGGGGTGACGGGAACTCTGGGGTGCCAGAATACTCCCGCCACGCACGTTACCTACATCCGCTAGGCTTGCCTGCCCACCACCGGGTGGATTAGGCTTGCCCCAATGAACTCTCGTCTGCTGATCTGGGTCTTGGTGGCTCTTGGGGCTGCGGTTCCGCTGGGTGCGCAATCAGGAGCAGGCTCAGCTCCGTCCGCCGCCGGCGGAGGATTTACGCTGCGCCAAGTGATGGACTTTCCGTTTCCCAGCTCGCTTACGGCGTCCCAGCGCGGCCAGCACATCGCCTGGACCGCCGACCTGCGTGGCGTCCGGAATGTGTTCGTGGCGGATGGGCCGGATTTTCGGCCCATTCAGCTTACCCATTACACGCTCGACGACGGGCAACCCATCGCGGCGCTGCAGTTAAGCCCCGACGGCAAGACGGTCGTCTACGCGCGGGGCAGCGAATGGAATGCCCTGGGCCACACAGCCGATCCCGACAGCAGCGCAGTGCAGCCGCAGCAGCAGGTCTGGTCCGTCACCCGCGGCCACGCGCCGGTCTTGCTCGGCGAAATGGGATGCAGCGAGGAAGGCTGCGAGAATATCGCCATGTCGCCGGATGGCAAATGGGTCGTCTGGCCCGCTCGCGATCTTCTCTGGATCGCCCCCACGCTCGGGCGCCAGCCCGCGCGAATGCTGGCCTGGGTACAGGGAAAGAATGTAAATCCAGTCTGGTCGCCCGACAGCAAGCGCATTGCATTTGTCAGCGAGCGGCCCGGACATTCCCTAATCGCGGTTTATGATCTCGGCGGCGCCTACGTCCACTATGTTGCCCCTTCCGTAGACCTGGATTCATATCCTCGCTGGTCCCCGGACGGGAGCCAGATCGTGTTCATCCGTCAGCGTCGTCTCGTCCCTGTTCTTCCCCCGCCGGATGGCCCGGAACCGGCTGATCTCGAGCCCGGCCCGATCCCGAGGGTCGAGCTGCCCAAGTGGGAGCTTTGGGTTGCCGACGCCAATGCCTATACCGCGCATCGGTTCTGGGAAAGCGGCACGCGTCCGCAAGACACGCTCTACCGCAGCACCATCAACGATGCCCTGCAGGTAGGCGCCAACCACGAAGTTCTGTTCAGCTCGGAGGCCGACGGCTGGAATCATCTTTATTCGGTTTCGGATGTGACGACCGGGGACCAGCTCAACCAGGCAAAGTTGCTGACCCCAGGCGCGTTTGAGTTCAAGTCGGTCACGCTTCTGCCGGACAAGACGACGGTGATCTATGCCTCGAATCAAAACGACGTGGATCGCCGCCACCTGTGGCAAGTCCCGCTCGACGGCAGCCAGGCCCCGCAGGCGATCACGCGTGGCGCGAGCATCGAATGGAGCCCGGTGGAGACCGGCGATGGCAAACAACTCGTCTGCCTGGGCTCGACGGCGATCACCCCGCCGATGCCGTACCACGTCAGCGCCCAAGGCCGGCTCACGATGATCGGCCGCATTCCAACTGATTTCCCCGAAGGGAAACTGGTAACGCCCGCGCAGGTGATCTTCCCTTCGACGGACGGGTTGCGGATTCACGGGCAACTATTCCGCCCCCGCGGGGCAGGCGACAAGCCGCTGCCGACGCTCGTGTTTGTACACGGCGGATCCGAGCGGCAAATGATGC
>JBOGKL010000374.1:0-1836 GCA_050745525.1 Terriglobales bacterium
GATCAATTGGGGCGACGGAAACAGCAGCGCTGGAACGATCCAAGAAGTGGGACCAGCGCTGTTCGTGGTGCTGGGAAGCCACACCTACACAGCTGCCGATATGTTCCTCATCACCGTGGATATTTCCCAAGGATGGAACGTGCAGGAGAAGGACATAGAGTCGAGGAGCGCTGCCTTGATAGGCGCTTTGTTCAACTCTCCATTGGCGATCCAAAAAATGCAGTTCAATAACGGCATTACTCTTCGGAGTGACGCGACCGGCGCGCAGTTTGGGCCCCAGCAGTGGCAGGCGGCAGGGGGGCGGATTGGCTCTCCATATGCCTATGTCCGCGGAAACACATTAGGGTTGTAGCGTAATACTGGGAGACCGTTCTCTCCCGCCATTTGTTCCTGACCGAGTCAGGCGGCCGAGGCATAGGTCTTCAGCGGGCAGACCGCAATGCGTCGATTCACCAACCGGGCTACCACCCGCACCACCTGACTGTGAGCTTTGTCATGACGCCAACTCCGACCCCGGAACACTTGACGCAGCACCGTGAAACGGTCCAACTGCGCCAACGCATGTTCCACTACGATCCGATAACGCGCTACCACACGGTTGAACGCCTTCTGCTCGTCCGTCAGAGGATGGTTGCGACGCGCCTTGAACGGGATTACCAACGGCACCGCAGGGTAGTCCTTGTCGATGCCGACATAGCCCTTGTCCACCATTGCTCCCTCCCCTTCAGCCAGGCAGTCCAGCAGCCTCGTTTGCCGCAGCAGCGTCACGTCATGCGTCGCCCCGCCCGGCACCGAGACGCTGACCGATTCGATCAAGCCGTCCGGCCCCACGCCGAATTGGTTCTTGAGCGTGTGCGTCTTCTTCTTGCCCGAATAGTACGGCTTTTGGGCGTCGAAAACACCGTGCGGCCGCTGCACACGCTGCTCCTTGGCGTCGAGGACCAAACGCACCTGGGGGAAGGCTTCCATGACTTGCGTGAGGGTGGACAGCTTGCGGCGGTCGCGGCCGGGACGGTCGAAGGGGAAGTCGTCGAGGCTGTCCAGTACCTCGAGGACGGCGCGGACGTTGAGTTGGGCGTTGCGTTTGTGCAGCGTGAAGAAGAAGCCGAGCAGTTCGTAGGTGGGGTAGATGCGCAACCAGACCAGGGCCATGAGCAAGCGGTGGCGGTCGTCGTGGCGGAAGGGATGTCCGGCGCCGACGGTTCGTTGGCGTGGTTGGCCCCGCCGGGTGGTGTGGGTGTGGGCATCGTGGCGTTCCTGAGCGGCGTGGAAGTCGGTCAGCAGAGCCTCGAACTCGTTGGGGTTCATGCCGGTGAGGCTCCGGAAAGCGTTGGGGCAACGGGACAAGGAATCGTAAGCAAACATCTGGCAACCTCCGCGTTGCCAGATAAAGTAGCAAGCAGCTGACGAAAAGCTATAGCGCTACAACCCTATTGTTACCCCGATTTGAACCAGGCCGAGTTTTACGGCAAGGATTACGCCGCACACGTCCTCAGCCAAACGCCGCCGACCGATCCGACGCGGTTCTGGCTGCTCGGTGCTGCGAGGCCGTCGGCGGTCACCGAATTGCTGGCCGCCAGCGATCTTCACGTGTACGCCAGCCGGCCCTATCCGCTGGCGCAGTCGCTGCTCGAAGCAATGGCGGCAGGCCGTGTCGTGCTGGCTTGGGACAGCGCGCCGGTTCGTGAAATCATCACGCACGGACAGACCGGCCTGCTGGCATCGCCCGATGATGCCGACGCCGCGTTCGAGCAGGCTCGTGCCGTGCTGCGCCAGCCGAGCGAATATGCGCCTTTGGGCGAGGCCGCCGCTGCGCTGATGCATGAGCGCTACAGC
>JBOGKL010000375.1:0-2310 GCA_050745525.1 Terriglobales bacterium
GCTCCCGGAGGTCGGCGTCATCCTGGAGCGACAGGGCGCGCTCGCAGGCGGCGACGCACTCCTGCATGCGCCGCGTCCGCGCCAGCGCGTGCGCGTAGGCCGACCACGCGGCCGCGGACTCGGGATCGATCAGCGTTGCCGCCTCTGCGGCCGAGATCTCGGCGCCCAGGTCCCCCGCCAGATGGTGGGCCAGCGCCAGGTCGAGCATCACCTCGACCCCCGGCTCGAGCGAGCGCGCGCGCCCCAGCGCCTGGATCGCGCCCGGGAGCTCGAGCAGCCGCAGTCGCAGGCGCCCCAGCCGCGCCCACCCCGAGGCGTCCAGCGGCGAGCGCTCGGTGAGGCGCACCGCGGATTCGATCGCCAGGTCAAGCGCGCCCATGTCCTCGTAGATCCGTGAGGCGTAGCGCTCCGCGGTGGGCCGGTCGGTCTCCACGCGCGCCCAGTCGCGCACCGCCCGACCCGCCGCCGCCAGGTTGCCCGCCTGCCAGAAGGCGACGGTCAGCAGCCGCAGGACGGCCGGGTTGGACGGTTCGGCATCACGGGCGTAGATCAGCCGCTGCGCCGCCAGCGCAGGATCGCCTTGCGCCAGCGCGTGCTGGGCGGCGGTCATGAAGCGCTGCACGCGGTCGGCGCCCGGGTCGGGCTTGGAGAAGTCGACGAACTGCAGCGATCCGGCCGGCACCGTGCGGACGCCGACTTGGAAGGACATCCGGGCCCACTGCTGCACATCGTCGCCCTCACCGGAGAAGTAGATGCCGCTGACCGTACCCACGCCCCACTCCGGGTAGGAGAGGCAGCGCGCGTAGCGATGCACCACCGAGTGATCGGGGACGCGCGCCCCGAACGGGTCGTGTCTGGCGGTCTCCGCCGCCCGGGCAGCGGCGCGCTGCTGCGCCTCATAGGCCCAGCGGCCCTGCTCTTCGCGCGCCCGGCGGGCCGCCGCCGCCGAGACCTTGACGGCATTGGCGCTGATCCTGCCGCTGCGGGAGGACTCCGCCAGCGCCTCCAGGTCATCGGCCGCCTCGTTGATCGCCTGCAGGTGGCGCTGGTGCTGGTGGTGGCGGCCCGGCGGAGCGATGTCCGGATGCCAGCGCTTGGCCATGCGCCGCCGCGCCAGCTGCACCTGGCGCTTGTCGAACGGAGCCTCCATCTCCAGCAGGAGCAGTGCCTGTTCGAGGTCGAGCACGCGGGGCACGGCCGCAACGTTAGCGACCGTCCAACGCCCCATGGCCACTGCGCGAGCGCCCCCGCGGCGAGATGTGCCAACTCTGTACCAATTTGGTGCGGGGCGCGAAGACCGTCGTAGCTTGCGCTGATGGACCGACCCCTGCTGCCTCGCGCCGGCCTGCTGATGAGCGCCGGGATGTTCGGGACGCTGCTCCTGGCGGGCTTGGGCCTGATGCTGGTCGCGAGCATCGTGGCGCCGCCCGGCTTCAGGGACGCGGGGGTGGCGATCGGGACGCCGGCCGGGCTGGCGGCGCAGGCGCCGCTCGTGCCCGGTTCGCAGGCGCAGTTGCTGGGAGATGGCCAGGCGGCCGCAGCCGCCGGCGCCCCCGCGGCCGTTGACGGCATGATCGCCGCCGGCAACCAGATCGCCGGCCGGCCCTATCTCTACGGCGGCGGTCACGCGCAGCCGCTGGATCGGCTCGCGGCCGCCTATGACTGCTCCTCCAGCGTCGCCCACCTGCTCTGGGGCGGCGGTGAGCTGAGCGCCGGCGGCGACATGACCTCCGGCGAGTTCGAGCGTTGGGGGCTGCCGGGACCCGGCCGCTGGGTGACGCTCTACGCCAACGCCGGGCACGTCTTCATGTACGTCGCCGGGCTGCGCTGGGACACCTGGGACGCGGCCGGGTCGGGAGACGGGACCCCGGGGATCGGCTGGCATCCGCTGATCCGCTCCAGCGCCGGTTTCGTCGCTCGCCATCCGCCCGGGCTCTGAGAGCGTGTTGGGAGTTAGAGCGTTTGTTCGCTGTTTGCGAGAATGCGATGTGTGGCCGCCGGGCGGGCGGTCGTCTGGGCGGGCTGGGCGCCGGTACGGCAGTTTGGGCGTGAGATCGTCAACGCGCTCCTGTATCTCAACCGGTCCGGCTGTGCGTGACGGGCGCTGCCTATAAGGGTCTGGCCCGGTGCGTGAGATCACCGCCCGTGCATGAGAGGTCTGTGCCGACAGCCTGTACGGGCGCCTTGGTGCTGGCGGGCGCATCGGATGGGTTCACGGAGGCTGGGCGGCACGCTCGATCATCTGCTGGCGCGCCTGGTGGCCTGCTTTGGATGCGCAGCGGCGGTTGGTGGCGAGCGCCTGCCTGAGGC
>JBOGKL010000376.1:0-9253 GCA_050745525.1 Terriglobales bacterium
AGTGCCCCCTGGCTGGTGTTGGCGGTCATGGTGTTCAGCTATGCGGTGCGGGCTCTCTACATCGAGTCGAGCACCATGTTCGTACGCGGTGGCGTTTACCGCGTGGTCAAGGAGGCGCTGGGCAGCCGGCTGGCCAAAGTCGCCGTGTCGGCGCTGATGTTCGACTTTTTGCTGACCGGGCCGATCAGCGCCGTCTCGGCGGGCCAGTACGTGGCCGGATTTTTGCAGGACCTGCTCCACCGCCTGGGCTACGCCGGTCACGTTCCGTACAACAGCTTTTCGGCCACCTTCGCCATTGCGGTGACGGTCTACTTTTGGCGGAAGAACATCCAGGGGATACACGAAACCAGCGAAAAGGCGATGCGCGTGATGCAGATCACCACGGTCATGGTGGTGATCATGATCGTCTGGGGCCTGTACACCATTATTCGCGTTCATGCCCCGCTGCCGCCGCTGCCGACGCTGAACCACATCACCTTCGGGCCGGACGCGCTGGGATGGCTCAAGGGCAGCCGCGTCACCGGCGTGCTCGGCTTCGTGCTGCTGATCGGGTTCGGACACTCGATCCTGGCCATGAGCGGCGAAGAGACGCTGGCGCAGGTGTACCGCGACATTGAGAGCCCCAAGGCCAAGAACCTGGAAAAAACGGGGCTGGTGATCTTTATTTACACCGTCATCTTCACGCCGTTGGCGGTGTTCTTCTCGGGAATGCTGATTCCGAGCCAACTGCTGCCGACCTACTACAACAACCTGATCGGCGGCATGGCCATGTACCTGAGCGGGCCCTATAACATCCGGCTGGTGTTCCAGGCCTTTGTCGTGTTCGTGGGCGCGCTGATCCTTTCCGGGGCGGTCAACACCGCCATCATCGGCTCGACCGGGGTGCTCAGCCGGGTGAGCGAGGACGGGGTGCTGACGGACTGGTTCCGGCGCCCGCACGACCGCTACGGGACGGTGTACCGCATCGTGAACGCCATCGTGATCATGCAACTGGTGGTGATCGTGATCACCTGGGGCAACGTCTACGAGCTGGGCGAGGGATACGCGTTCGGGCTGGTGTGGAGCTTCGCCTTCCTGGCGGTTTCGGTGCTGGTGCTGCGCTTCAAGCAGCCGGAAGGACGGGAGTGGCGGATCCCGATGAATTTCCGCTTCGGCAAGACCGAGATTCCGCTGGGCGTGATCATGATCGCCATCGTGCTGCTGGCGACGGCCATCATGAACCTGTTCACCAAGGAGATCGCCACCATCGCCGGTTCGGCCTTCACGGCGTGCTTTTTCGTCGTGTTCGTGGTCAGCGAACACATCACCAAGAAGCAACGGGCGCGCGATGCGCACCTGGAGAAGTTCCGCGTGGCCACGAGCTCAGACGTGGACTCGGAATCGTTGAACGTGCGCCCCGGCAACATCCTGGTGACGGTGCGCAACCCGAAGAGCCTGCACCACCTGGAGTACACGCTGGGGCAGACCGACACGGTGAAGCAGGACATCGTGGTGATGACGGTGCGGCTGGTGCGCTCGTTTGCCGGGCCCGCCGTGGTGGGGGAGAAGCGGGCGTTTGATCAGTACGAGCAGGAGCTGTTCACGCAGGTGGTTTCGGTCGCGGAAAAAGCGGGCAAGCCGGTTTCGTTGCTGGTGGTGCCGGGCTCGAACGCCTATCACACCATCGTCACCACGGCGCAGCGGCTGGGATCGGACACGATCGTCGAGGGGGCATCGGAGCAGCGCTCGGTGGAGGACCAGGCGAAGCTGACCGGCGATGCCTGGGAGGATCTGCCCGAACCCCGCCCGCGCCTGGAGCTGCGCGTGCTCGGGCGCGATAACCAGCTCACGGTCAAGAACCTAGGGCCGCACACGCCGCGGCTGCGCCCCGAGGACCTGGACCTGCTGCACAATCTGTGGCTGGAAATCACCGCCGACCCGGAATATCGCGGCCTGCACCATTACGACGTGGTGGCGCTGGCACTGAAGGAACTGCAGGGCGAGCTGCACAGCCAGCGGCGGGACGAGCTGATGGCGACACTGCGCGAGCTGGCGCATCTTCCCGGGAGCAACGCGGCGTCAGCGCCGCCGGAGTAACGACATGGCCGCGCTCCGCTCCATGACCGGGTATGCGCAGGCGCAGCGGACGGCCGATGACCGGACGGTGGTGGTGCAGGTGCGCGCGGTGAATCACCGCTACCTCGACCTGCGCTGGCAGGCGCCGCCGGAGCTGGAACCGGCACTGGCCGGACTGGAACGGCAGGTGAGAGGGGTGCTGGCGCGCGGACATGTCGAGATCCGCTGCACGTGCGGGCAACGCGGCGGCAGGGCGGCGCTGCATCTGGATGAAGCCGTGGTGGCGGCCTACGAGGCCGCGCACCGGGAACTGAGCCGCCGCTTCGGGGCCGGGACGGCGGGGGCGATTTCCGCCGCCGAGGTGTTGCGCTTGCCGGGCGCGCTGACGGCGGGGGCCCCGACGGGGGCCGATCCGGAGGCTTGGGCGGCGCTCGCCGGCGCGACGCTGCAGCAGGCGCTGGGCGAGCTGAACGGCATGCGGGAGCGCGAGGGCACGGCGCTGGGCGCCGACCTGAACGCGCGCCTCGACCACATGCAGAAAGCCGCGGCGCGACTGAACGATTTGCGCGACGAGCTGGCCGGCGGGGTGCGGCAGCGGCTGGAGGCGCGCCTTAAGGAGTTAACCGGGGCGGCGCCGGTGAGCCCGGAGCGGCTGCTGCAGGAAGCCGCGCTGGTGGCCGACCGCAGCGATGTCAGCGAAGAGCTGACGCGCCTGGGGACGCACCTGGCGCAGGCGCGCGGGCTGCTGCAGGCGGGCGGGGAGACCGGAAAGAAGCTTGATTTTCTGGTGCAGGAGCTCAACCGCGAAGCCAACACGCTGCTGGCCAAAACCACTTCCGCCAGCCCGGCCGCGCTCGAGGTCAGCGCGATTGGGTTGGACTTCAAGGCGGAGCTGGAAAAATTCCGCGAGCAGGTGCAGAACCTCGAATAGAACCCATGCCGCTGTTCATCATTTCCGCCCCTTCCGGATCGGGTAAAACCACCCTGACCCAGCAATTGTTCGAGCGCGTGGGCGGGCTGCAGTTTTCCATCTCCTACACGACGCGCGCCCCGCGGGGGCGGGAGCAGGACGGACGCGAGTATCACTTCATCTCGCGCGAGGCGTTCGAGGGCAAGATCGCCGCCGGGGACTTTCTGGAGTACGCCGAGGTGTTCGCGAACTATTACGGCACCGCGCGCGCCAGCCTGGACGCGGCCGAGCGGAAGGGCCTGGACCTGGTGCTGGACATTGATGTGCAGGGGGCGGCGCAGGTGAAGCAGACGCTGGCAGAGGCGGTGAGCATTTTTATCGCGCCGCCGGACCGGGAGCAGCTTGCCTTCCGGCTCAAGCACCGCGGCCTGGACGCGCCGGAGGTGGTGGAGCAGAGGCTGCGCGATGCAGCCGGGGAGATCGCGGCGTATAATAGATACGATTACGTGGTGATCAACGATCACCTGCCGGAATCGGTGGAGCGGTTGTGTGCGATTGTGCGCTGCCGGCGCGGTCGCACCGAGGCGGACTGCGCGGTGGCGCAGGAATGCCGCCAGGCCAACATGGCCGCGCGCATGCAACCGGTGCTGGCTTCGTTCGGATTGAGGAGCTGCTAATGTGGGGACCATTCGCCAGTTTTGAAGACGTGCCGAGCCGCTATCAATTTGTGCATATCGTCGCGCGCCGGGCGCGGAAGCTGCAGGGCGGCGCACCGCCGCTGCTGACGCCGGTGTCGCGCAAATTCACCCGGATTGCACAGCAGGAAGCCATGTCGGGTCTGCTGGAGTTCACGTTCCTGCATCCGGCGCCGGAAGGCGGCGAACCGGGTGCGGAAGGAGCCTGAGCGCCATGCGGGTGCTGCTCGGCATCAGCGGCGGCATCGCGGCCTACAAGACGGCCGAGCTGGTGCGGTTGTACCGCAAACGCGGCGACACGGTGCAGGTGGTGATGACGCGCGCCGCGCGGCGTTTTGTCTCTCCGGTGACGCTGGCGGCGCTGAGCGGCGAACCGGTGCTCACAGATCTATTCCGCTCCGTGACTGGCGCGGGACCCCGCTCGGCTGCGCCGAGCGACCCGGCCACCATCGAGCACATTGCCGTCGCCCAGGCGACTGACGTTGCCGTGGTGGCACCGGCTACCGCGCACACGCTGGCGCGCATGGCGCAGGGACTGGCCGACGATTACCTGACGACGCTGCTGCTGGCCACGCCCGCGCCGGTGGTGGTGGCGCCGGCGATGAACGTGCAGATGTGGCGGCATCCGGCGACCGAGGCCAATGTCGAGCTGCTGCGGAGGCGAGGGGTGACGATTGTGCCTCCGGATGCGGGCGAGCTGGCGTGCGGCATGACGGGCGATGGGCGCATGGCGGCGCCGGAAGCGATTGTGGCTGCCAGCGACCGGATCTTTTCCGGGCGCCAGGAGCTGGCGGGAGAGACGGTGCTGATCACCGCCGGGCCCACGCGCGAGGCGCTGGACCCGGTGCGCTACCTGACGAATCGTTCGAGCGGACGGATGGGCTACGCGCTGGCGGCCGCGGCGGCGCGGCGCGGGGCGCGCGTGCAACTGATCAGCGGGCCCACGGCGCTGACGCCTCCGCCCGGGGTCGAGTTCGCGCCGGTGGAGACGGCGGCCGAGATGGCGGCGGCGGCTGGGGCCGCTTTTGAGGGCTCGACCATCGCCATTCTGGCCGCAGCGGTGGCCGATTACCGTCCGGCCGCGGCGCACAGCGAGAAGCTCAAGAAATCGGAAGAGAGCCTCACGCTGGAGCTGGTGCGCAATCCCGACATTCTGGCTACGCTCGGGGCGCGCAAGCGCGGACAAGTGCTGGTGGGTTTTGCCGCCGAGACCGACGCCGCGCACGCGCTGGAATGGGCGCGCTCCAAGCGGCGGGCCAAGCACGCCGACCTGATGGTGCTGAACCTGGTGAGCGCGGCGGGGGTGGGCTTTGATAGCCCCGATAACGCCGTGACGCTGATCACGGATGCGGGCGAGAAGGAACTGGCCCGCGCCCCCAAAACGATCATCGCCGAGGCCATTCTCGACGAGGTGGTCGCACTCTCCCGCCATGCCGCCGCTCACGTCTGAGGCCCGGCAGCGCCTCGCCGCTTATCTCGGCTTCCAGCAAGAACTCGGGATCGAGAGAACCCGGATTTCCGCGTCCGTGCTGACGGCTGCTGCCGTGCATGCGCCCGCGGGTGTGCCCTCGTTGCCGGCCGGAGGCGACTCGGGGCTGGGGGCGATCCAGGCCGAACTGGGCACGGATTGCCAGCGCTGCAAGCTGGCTGGACTGGGGCGGCACACGATCGTGTTCGGCAGCGGCAATCCGAAGGCCGAGCTGGTGTTCGTCGGCGAGGGACCGGGAGCGGATGAGGATCTGCAAGGGGTGCCCTTCGTCGGGCGCGGCGGCCAACTGCTCACCGACATGATCGAGAAGGGGATGGGACTGCGCAGGGCCGAGGTCTACATCTGCAACGTGGTGAAGTGCCGACCGCCGGGGAATCGCACGCCCGAGGCGGATGAAATCGCCGCCTGTTCGCCCTTTCTGCTGCGTCAGTTGCGCACGATTGCCCCGCGCATGGTGTGCGCGTTGGGGGCGACGGCGGCGCAACTGCTGCGCCCCTACCGCGGGCCGTTGGGCGGGGTGCGGGGGCGCATTCACGATCTTCCGTTGGAAGACTTCGCCACCAAGCTGGTGGTGACTTATCATCCCGCCTACCTGCTGCGCGATCCCTCGCAGAAGCGCGAAGCCTGGAAGGACCTGCAGCTCATCATGGAGTATTTATGCCTGACAAAATCGTGAGATCGGAGGCGGAGTGGCGCACCGCGCTCACCCCGGAGGAGTACCACATCACGCGCGAGCGGGGCACCGAGCCCGCCTTCACTGGCCGCTACTGGAATGAGCACGCCAACGGCGTGTATCACTGCACCGCCTGCGGCGCGGCACTGTTCGACTCGGCCACGAAGTTTGAATCGGGCACGGGCTGGCCCAGCTTCTTCGCCCCGATCGCGGCCGAGCGGGTCGAGTTGCACGAGGACAGCTCGCACGGCATGCGGCGAATCGAGGTGGTCTGCGCCACCTGCGGCAGCCATCTCGGGCATCGTTTTCCGGATGGGCCGCCGCCGAGCGGACAGCGTTACTGCCTGAACTCGGCGGCGTTGCGGCTCGAGCCGGCGACCTCGAGCCAGCGCGGTACGTAATTGATCGCGGGCGGCATTTGATTGATCGCGGGCGCCCAGCGCGGCTTTGCCGCGCGGCCCGCTCTCCAAGGCCGCAAAGCCGCTACGCTGGGGACCCCTACGCCCCAGCTTCGCTACGTGGCTGAGGCCGCGCTGGCGATGGGGGCGGCGGGGACTTCGACGTCGCGTTCGGCGGCGGGCTTGGAGAGGGGCAGATAGACGCGCATCGTGGTGCCTTGGCCCGCGGCCGATTGCACCACCACCGTGCCCCCGCTTTGGCGGGCGATGCCGAACACCGTGGGCAGGCCGAGGCCGGTGCCCTTGCCCAGCGGCTTGGTGGTGAAGAACGGCTCGAAAATGTGGGCCTGAATCTCGGGCGGCATGCCGGCGCCGTTGTCGCTGACGGCGAGCAAGACGTAGTCGCCCGGCTTCAGCCCCGGATGCGGCTCGACCGCGGTGGCGGCCAGATTCTCCAATGAGGTGGCGATGCGGATGCGCCCGCCGTCGGGCATGGCGTCGCGCGCGTTTACGACGAGGTTGAGCAGCACCTGGTCGAGTTGGCTGGGATCGGCCTGAATGGGCGGCAGCTCCCGGGCCAGGTCGCAGCTTAGCTCGATGTTCTCGCCGATGGTGCGGCGCAGCAGGGGTTCGAGGGCGCGCACGGCGGCGTTGCAGTCGAGCGGGCGCACTTCCAGCACCTGCTGGCGGCTGAAGGCCAGGAGTTGGTGGGTAAGGTTGGCGGCGCGTTCGCCGGCGGTCTTCACGCCGCGCAGCTTGTCGCGGGCGCGCACGGGGAGTTTTTCCTCCAGCAGCATGTCCGAATAGCCGTTGATGACGGTGAGCAGGTTGTTGAAGTCGTGGGCGATGCCGGCGGCGAGGCGTCCCACGGCCTCCATTTTTTGCGCCTGCCGAATCTGGGTTTCCAGGCTGCGGCGGGTGGTGATGTCGGTGAAGGTAACCACCAGTCCGACCGGGCGGCCGTTGCGTTCGACCGGATAGCTGCGGTACTCGACGGGGAAGGAGCTGCCGTCCTTGCGGAAGAACAGTTCGTCGTCCACCTCGATGCCGCGGCCCTGGCGGGCGGCCAGGAAGGAGCGGCACTCGTGCGCGGGATAGGGGCGTCCGTCGGCACGGGTGTGATGGATCATGGAGTGCATGGGGCGGCCGAGCAGCACGGCGGCATCGTCGTAGCCGAGCAGGCGCAGCGCGGCCGGATTGCACAGAATGCAGTTGCCCATCAGGTCGAGGGCGTAGATGCCCTCACCGGTGGAATCGAGCAGCAGGCGCAGGCGCTCCTCGGAATCGCGCAGCTCCGCCTCGGCGCGCTTGCGCTCGGTGAGATCGCGGACAAAGGCGGTGTACAAGCCGGGCGACTGGCCGGCCACGCGGGTCAGCGTGAGCTCGGCGGGGAAGGTCGAGCCGTCGCTGCGATGCGCCTGGAACTCGATGTGACGGGTGGGCATGGCGGCGCCGCCGGCGGTCAACTGCTCGAGCGAGTGGCCACGCAACCCCTCGCCGCTGCTGTGCAGCAGGTCGGCGCCACACTGGCGCATGGCATCGGCGCGGGAGAGGCGGAACATGCGCTCGGCGGCGGGGTTGAAGTCGGCGATGTTGCCGGCTTCGTCCAGGGTCACGATGGCGTCGGCGGCCGAGGCCAGGATAGCCTGGTAGCGGGCCTCCGACATTTGCAGGGCGGCCTCGGTCTGGCGCAGTTGCTTGACGTCGAAGAGGCTGGAGCGCGAGCGCAGAAAGCGGCCGTCGGGGCCCTGGATGGCGCTGGAGCTGACCACGGCCGGCAACAGGCTGCCGTCCAAGCGGCGCAACTCGACCGCGACGTTGAGCACCGCGTCGGTCTGCTGTACTTGCGCGAAATGGTGCAGGAAGAGTTCGCGGCTCGCGGGCGTGAGCAGGTCCACGAACAGCACCCGCCCGACCACGTCCTCGCGCCGGTAGCCGAGCCAGCGCAGCTCGGTGTCGTTGATTTTGACCACCCGGCCGTGAGCGTCGAGGGAGTGATAGCCGCAGGGGGCCTGGTTGTATAGATCGCTGATCTCGGTGGCCGATTCGCGCAGCTTGGCGCGGTTCTGATCGAGCGCGTCGAGGGTTCCGGCCGCCTTCCAGAACATCGTCAGGAAGACCAGGAAGGCCGCGCTGACCAGCCCTAGCGACACCGCCCAGGTCAGCAGCGGATGCGTGTGCACGCGGTGGATCCAGACCAGCAGCAGCGGGAACACGACGAGCAGCACCAGGCCGCGGCGCGTGAGGCGGCCGGCTGAACTCGCTTCATGCAGCAGGGCCACGGGGCGCAGGCTTGGCCGGGCGGCCAGCCATGCCGCCGCCAGCATCGCTACTCCCAGTCCCGCCGCCGGCGGCAGCACCGGGGTGTGGGGACCGAAGCTGGGCCAGGAACCGCCGAGGAGCGATTCCAGCGCGCTGCAGACGCCAGTGAATAAGGCGTAGAGAGCCAGCAGCACCGCCCACAAGCGCGCCCGCCGGGGCAGCACGGCCGCCAGCGCCACGAGGGCCAGCAGCGCCAGCGCGGGCTCGAGCGGGCCATAGCGGCCGCGGGGGGCCAGTTCCAGAGCCAGCGCGGTCGCCGACCAAGCCAAGGCCACAGCCGCGAGACGCAGGGCGAGGCGTTGGGCGCGTGGCGCCCATGCCATCGCCGCCGCTAGCAGCAGCATGCCTACGGCCGCGGCCGTGGGCAGCCAGGCCCAAGCGCCAGTCGTTGCCGCGCCCCAGTGCAGGGGCGGGGCTAACAACGAGGCCAGCGCCCCCAGGCCCGCCACCAGGCTGGCGAGCGAGGCCAAGCGGTACCAGCGCTGCTCCAGACGCGGCGAGGGCGGGTAATGCCAGGGAAAACGCGGCGGGGTGGGCCGGTTGGGGCCGCGCGCGGTTGCGGTTTGACTTTCCGGATTGGGATTCGGTTCCATGGCGTCGCGGCGCATTGGCGGCGCCGGGCGCGGGGGAATTGGAGTCATTGTCAGCGCCAGCGCGCGCCCCGTCAATAACGAATGAGGTGCATTGATTGGCGCGGGACCCCGCGCGGCT
>JBOGKL010000377.1:0-4180 GCA_050745525.1 Terriglobales bacterium
CACCAACCTGCTTTCCGCCGGCTGGGGCCAGCCCTACGGTGCCGGACCCTTGCAACAGGCCGAGTTGGCCGTGAAATTCTCTTTCTAGGAACCCTATGAAACGTATCTTCTCGCTTCGTATTTTCGCCCTGAGCCTGCCGCTGCCGGTCCTGGCCCTCTTTGTTCTCCCCGCTGCCTGGGCCCAATCCACCGGACAGATACAGGGCGTGGTGACTGATCCCAGTGGTTCAGCCATCCCCGGCGTCGCCGTGCTCGCCACCAACACGAGCACGGGCGCCACGCGCGCCGTCGAAACCGGCGCCGACGGGCGCTATCTGCTGCCGGCCCTGCCTCCGGGCACCTATACATTGACCTACAGCCACACCGGGTTTACCAACACCAAGGTCAACGGCATTCTCATCCAGATCGGCACCGCCATCGTGCGCCGCGACGCACTCAAGGTGGCGTCGCAACAGACCACGGTCGAGGTCAACGGCACCCCGCCGCCCATTGATGTCACCAAGAGCAACGTGGCCGGTGTCGTCACCGCCAAGCAGATCACCCAGCTTCCCATTCAGGGCCGTCAGTACCTGAACCTCGCCACCCTGATGCCGGGCACCACGCAAACCGCCTCCCGCACCTTCTACAGCAACGTGCAGATGGGCGGCGGCGGCCATTACTACTCGAACAGCTTCACCGTGGACGGCGTCAACAACAACTGGAGCGAGATGGGCGAGCCGCGCGAAAACTTCCCCGAAGGTTCGGTGGAGGAATTTAAGGTCTACACCTCCCAGTTTGCCGCCGGCACCGGCGGCATGGCCACCGGCGGCGCCGTCGCGGTCGTGACCAAGAGCGGGACCAACGCCCTGCACGGCGATGCCTTCGAGTTCTTCAAGAACCAGGACTTCAACCGCGACAACAGCTTCCAGACCGCCGCCGAGCAATCCCAGGCGAAGATTCTGGGCACCACCGCGCAAAAGGCGCCCTTGAACTACAACCAGTTCGGCGGCGACATCGGGGGTCCCATTCTCAAGAACAAGCTTCACTTCTTCGGCAGTTGGGAATCCACCCTGGAGCAAGGCTCCTACACCGTATTTACCAATAATCCCGCCATCTTCGGCGCCTTCGAGGGTGTTTACAAGCAACCCAGTCACGACGACATTCTCGACATGCGCTTCGATTATCAGCTCAGCTCCAAGCAGGTGATGTTTGTCCGCTATGGCCAGGAATGGAACCTGCTCACCTGCGAAGGTTGCGGCGGCGATTCCTCGCCCAATTCCGGCTACGACGGTCTGATCCCGCGCAAATCGCTGGTCTTCGGCCACACCTGGCAAGTCTCCTCCAACCTGGTCAACAACTTCCGCTTCCAGTACGCCCGCAGCGCCTATTTGCTGGCTCCCAGCCAGTGCCCCAACGCCTGCGGCCAGGGGATTTGGACGGCCATTGGCCAATACCCAGCCGCGCGTTTCGTCCCCTACAACGCGACCCTGAATTTCCCCGACTTCAGTTGGGGAGGCGACTACGGCGACGACGGCATCGAGCACCACGTCGAGTTCAAAGACTACGTCTCCCTCCTGCGGGGAGCCCACAACATGACCTTCGGCACCGACATCCAGTACGTGCCCTTCGCCGATGACGCCCCGGTGGGAATCAAGGGATCTTTTTCCTTCAACAGCGATCCGCTGCAGGCGCTGGATCCCAATAGCGCGCCCAACAATCCGAGCTTCGACACCTCCAACCTGTACTACCCCGCCAGCGGCTCGAGCAAAGCCTATGGGCCCACATCGTTCAACCAGACGACTCCTCCCATCTACACTTCGGTGCCCACCACGGACACCAGCTACTTTTTTACCGACGATTACACGGGCATACGCAACCTCAACGTCAGCTTTGGCCTGCGCTACGACCGGGAGTTCGGCGCTTTTGACGAGAACCTGACCCAGGCCGACTTCCCGCAGCCGGTGCCCGACCTGGGCGACCCGTCCAAGCGCGGCGACGCCCACAATTTCGGCCCGCGTCTGGGATTGAGCTGGGACATCGGCGGCGGACCCAATGTCCTGCGCGCCGGTTACGGCATCTACTACGGCAACCTGCAAACGCTGCAGAACTTCCCCGAAGACCGCGATTTCCTGCAGCAGGACATCGTCGTCTCCTGCAATGCGCCCGGCGACGCGAGCTGCCCGGCCTATCCCAGCGGCCAGGGGCCGACCAAGACCAAGCTGCCCAACCTCACTGTGCTCGCGCAAAACTATCAGAACCCCTATTCGGAGCAGTACAACCTGGGCTACTCGCGCGAGATTTCGCCCAACTTCTCCATCAACGCCGACGGCGTCTACGAGCTGACGATGCGCGACTATAAGGTCGTGGATCTGAACTACCCGGTCAACGGCGTGCGCCCGCTGCCGCAGTATGGCGAAATCCTGCAACACGATCCGATCTACGACTCGCATTACAAGGCGCTGTACCTGCGCGCCGACAAGCGCTTCAGCAAGAACTACCAGTTCCTGCTCTCCTACACGCTCTCCAGTTGCATGGGCACGGGCGCGCAGGGTTCGGTGACCGACTACAGCGACTGGAACCTGGACTGGGGCCCGTGCGCCGTGGATCAGCGCAACGCGCTGGTGGGCAGCACTTCCTATCAGGCGCCTTGGGGCATCACGTTGGGCGCTATCTACACGCTGCGCTCCTCGCTTCCCTTCAGCGTCTACTCGACCTCGCGCAACTCTGACAGTACCCGCCAGTACGTGCCCGGCACCTCGCGCAACCAGGGCAATCGCGGCCTTGACTTCGCAGCTCTCAGCGCCTATCGCGCCTCTCTCGGTTTGTCGGCCCTGGCGGCGTCCGATGTGACCAGCGAGCGCGTGAGTGATATGGACCTGCGCGCCTCGCGCAACTTCAGCCTGGGCGAAACGCGGCAACTGCAGGTCATCGGTCAGGTGTTCAACTTATTCGGCGCCTACAATTACACCGGCGTCACGACCAGCATCACCTCCGCCGCTTGGGGCCAGCCCACCGGCGCCGGACCGCTGCAACAAGCCGAACTCGCACTCAAGTTTTCGTTCTGATAACTTCGTGAATGCCAGCCGCGGGCTGGCCGTGGAGGGTTACGTCATGCGCCGAGCGTTGCTCTGTAATTGGCTGTGTACTTGTTTGGGATTGGGTTTGGCAATCGCAGGCGCGGCGCAGACCCCGCCGCCGCGCGCCCACCACGGCAGCCAGCTCCGCACCGCCGCCGGTCCGCTGGCGCAGGTCTTTGCCACGGGCTGGATGCTGCGCGACACCAACCACGATGGTTTGGCCGACACCATAGACGGCCACATCGTCGTTCCCGCCGCGCCCTCGGAGGCCGAGAACGCCGCGGCCGCCAATTTCGCGGCGCGCCTCGCGCACGGCACCACGGGCTTGACGCCGCCGCTGGTGGTGGCGGCCGGTTCGCCCGAGGCGGCCTCGGGTCCGCACATTTACATTGGCGCCGCCGCGGTGCCCGCCGCGGCGCGGGCCGCGCACGGATGGACCTTCCGCCTCGAACCCAAACACGGACGCGTGGCGCTGCTGCAGCCGGGCACGAGCGACCGCGACCTGCTGGTCGTCGGTGATGCCGCCGGAATGACGGCCGCTGCCGATGCCTTTACCGCGCACGCTCCTTTCCTTTGGGCGGTGGGTGCCAAAGAGGAACGCCTGGGCGCCATCGCCGTCGAAGTCAATCGCGCCGCTCCCGCCGCCCACGTACAACTGGTGGGGCTGGCTTACGCGGCGGGTACGCCGGGTATTTATAAGGCCTATCTCACCGCCTCCGGCCCGATTACCGCGGCGCAACTGAGCCAAGCCTTTGCCGGCGATCATCTGGCCGCCGTGCATGAATTGTTCGTGCTGGGCGGACAGGCGATCACCGCGATCAACCCCAAGCCATTTCATCCGCATGTGGCACCGGCGCCGACGCCGGCGGCGGGCGCGGCAGCCGCGGCTGCTCCGGCTCCGCCGGCGCCGGGGCGTGGAGGCTTCGGAGGGTTTGGGGCCGGTGCGGCCCCGGCGGGCGGGATGAAGGGGCTTGACCTGGCCAAGGTCTACACCGACACGGGCCTGTTCGGCAAAAGCGGCCCGGTTCCGGTCCCGGCGGTGCTGAAGGCGCATCTGTATGTTCCGGCGGGCGTGGCCGGCATCGCCATGGCCAACGTGGCCGCGCGCATGGGCCTGGAATCCG
>JBOGKL010000378.1:0-26312 GCA_050745525.1 Terriglobales bacterium
CGCCCGATCAGATGGTGGAATTTTGGACCAACTGGGTTCGGCAATATCCGATCGCTTCGCTGGAGGACGGGATGGCGGAAAACGATTGGGCCGGGTGGAAGCTTCTGACAGACGCGCTGGGCAAGAAGATCCAACTTGTCGGCGACGATGTTTTCGTGACGAACACGGCGCTATTCGCTAAGGGGATCGAAAAAGGCGTCGCGAATTCCATTCTGATCAAGCTAAATCAAATCGGGAGTTTGACGGAAACGTTGGACGCGATCGAAATGGCTCGAAATGCTGCGTACACCGCGATCGTCTCGCACCGCAGCGGAGAGACCGAGGACGCCTTCATCGCCGATCTCGCCGTCGCGACGGGCACGGGGCAAATCAAAACCGGCTCTGCCAGCCGTACCGATCGGATCGCCAAATACAATCAGTTGCTGAGGATTGAAGAAGACCTCGGCTCCAGCGCGCGCTACGCGGGACGGAATGCGTTCCGGCAACTTGGCCGGAGGGCGGCTTCCGAGTGAGCCGTCAGCCATTCGTGCTTACGATTCTGGACGGCTGGGGCTTCTCGCCCACCACGGCGGGAAACGCGATCGCGGCTGCCCGCAAGCCGAATTACGACAAGCTTCTGGCTGAATATCCTCATACGCTGATTCATACCTCCGGGCCTTATGTGGGGCTGCCGGAAGGGCAGATGGGCAATAGCGAAGTCGGCCATCTGAATATCGGAGCGGGACGCGTCATTTTTATGGATGTCACCCGCATCGATCGCATGATCGCCTCGGGCGAATTTTTCCAGCATCCGGTGCTGCTTGCCTCCATGCGGCACGCGCGAACGCGCCGTTTGCATCTGATGGGGTTGCTCAGCGATGGCGGCGTTCACTCGATGAACGCGCATTTGTATGCGCTGATCGAGATGGCTAGGCGCGAGGCGGTCCAAGACGTCTGCGTTCACTGCTTCACGGACGGCCGCGACACGCCTCCCGAAAGCGGCGCGGGATTTGTCGAAGCTCTGCAAAAGGAGATCCGGCGGATCGGCGTGGGCCGCATTGCCACGATTTCGGGACGCTATTACGCAATGGATCGGGACAAGCGCTGGGAGCGAATCGACAAAGCGAAGCTCGCCATGACGGACGGCATCGGCGAGAAGAGCGCCGATCCCGTGGCAGCCGTGAAGCGATCCTACCAGCGCGGCGTCACGGATGAGTTCATCGAGCCGATCGTCATAGAAGATTCGCGCCGTGAGCCGGTGGGCTCGATCCGGGCCGAGGATGCCTGCATCTTTTTTAACTTTCGCGCGGATCGCGGCAGGCAGATGACGCAGGCGTTTACCGCGGCGCCGCTAAATCTTCACTTCACCACCATGACGCAGTACGATAAGAAATTCACCGTGCCGTTCGTGCTCCCGAGGGAACATCCGAACAACATTCTGGCGAACGTGATGGCGGCGGAGCAGTGGAAGAATCTGCGCGTGGCGGAAACGGAAAAATACGCGCACGTGACCTACTTCTTCAACGGCGGCATGGAGACGCCGTTTGCCGGCGAGGAGCGCAAACTGGTGCCCTCACCGCACGTGGCGACGTACGATCTGCAGCCGGAGATGTCGGCGGCGGGGGTGGCGGGGGCGGTGGTCGAGGGCATCGAGAAGGGGAATTTCGACCTGATCGTGGCGAATTTCGCCAACGCGGACATGGTCGGCCACTCCGGCAAGATTGGGCCCACGGTGCAGGCAGTCGAGGCCGTGGATGCCGGCTTGGGCCAGATCGAAGCCGCCTTGCGCCGCCACGGGGGCGCGCTGCTGGTGACCGCCGACCACGGCAATGCCGAGGTGATGCGCATGAGCGACGGCAGCCCGCATACGTTTCACACCACCAACCCGGTGCCGCTGATCCTCGCTGCCGATGGGGCCGCCGACGGCGCGTTGCGGTTGCGGCCCGAGGGCTCGCTACGCGACATCGCACCCACGCTGCTGGGGATGCTGGAGCTGGCGGAGCCGCCGCAGATGAGCGGAAAGGACCTACGGTTGCGCTGATGGAAAAACCGGACTTGCGCGAAAAAGGGGGCGAACGCGGCGGACAACGCCAGTACTCGGAGCGGCGCCTGTTCATGCAACTGCTGGCCTTTGGCGGCTCATCTGTCGCGGCGGGGATCACGCCGGGGCTGCAGCGCGCGCTCGACGCCGGCGGATTCGAGGGCGTGCTCTACGAGGACGTGAACGATCCCACCGTCGTTGCCCTGCTGACGTGGAGCACCGATCCAGCGTTTTTTCTGACGGAGTTGCGGACGTTTTTGCGCCATCCACCGTTGAGCGCGCTCAGCCTCAAGCCTGAATTCACGATGCTCGGCCACACCTATGGACTGGGCCACGAGCCCGAGCTCGAAGACACGCTCCTGAACCGCCCCCGCCGCTCGGTTACCAACCCGGAGCAGCCCTGGGCCGTCTGGTACCCGCTGCGGCGCGCGGGCGCGTTTGCGGCGTTGGCGGCCGAAGAGCAGGCCAGCATTTTGCGGGAACACGGCGCCATCGGGCACGCCTTCGGCAGCGCCGGGTACGCGCAGGACATCCGGCTGGCGTGTACGGGCCTGGACCGCAACGACAATGATTTTGTGATCGGGCTGGCCGGAGCCGAGCTGCATCCGCTGGCGGCCTGCGTCCACGCGATGCGCAAGACGCGCCAGACGGCGAGCTTCATTCAGCAGATGGGGCCGTTCTTCGTGGGCCGCGCCGCCTGGCAAAAAATTCAGACGGACAAGCTATAGCAGCGAGGCAGGGCGGGCGGCAAAGTCCGGGAATGCGCGCAGCAGTGCCCGGTCAAATGTCGCCAACGGACAGCCACGCTGCGCCGCCAGCTCTACGAACAGCGTGTCATAGACAGCCAAACCGCTCGCGAGCGAACGCGCCAGCGCCCCTTGCCATAGCTCAGGGACCGCAACGCTGAGTATTCCGAATGTCGCCGCGCGGTCCAACCGGACGCGGGCCGCAGCGGCATCTAGCAGACCGGCACGGCAGGCGCCCCAGACGACGTTGGAAAACTCTGCTTCCCAATGAGCGGGCGCCAAAGCGTGAACCCCCGATTCCCAAAGGGACCGCACCTCACGCACGAATGGCTCCGTGCGTAAGAACCAGTAGGCGATCACGTTGGTGTCCGTGACCACCTCGCCCAGCATCAGGGCCGTCCCATGCGCTTCCAGGCTTCAATTTCTTCCGGCTTCGTGGGCCGGGCCTGGTCGCGCCACGAATTCTCAACGGCCCGAATCATTTCCGGGCGGTTCAGATAATTGCTGCGGAGAAATGAGCGCAGCTCCTCTTCCATGGAGCGGCCGTTGCCGGCGGCTGCTTCCTTAATTGCCTCGATGGTCTGATCCGGAAGATTTCGTATCGTGATCGTGGCCATGACAGCACTATGCTAGCACGTTTGAGGGGATGCGGCAGTAGGCCCTGCGGTATGCTCGGCTGTTCGACGTTTTCCAGGAGAGCGCGTATGACGATCCGTCGCATTGTGTTGATCTTGGCTGCCGCCGCGGTGGCGGTGGGAGCGCAAACCATCAGCCCGACGCTGTATTCGGGGATGCTGTGGCGCATGATGGGGCCGTACCGCGCCGGGCGCTCGGTCGCCGTGGCCGGCGTGCCCAGCGAGCCGGACACGTTCTATTTCGGCGCCGTGGACGGGGGCGTGTGGAAGACCATCAACGACGGCACCACCTGGGAACCGATCTTCGACCATGAGCCGGTGGCGAGCATCGGGGCGATTGCGGTGGCCGCGTCGAATCCCGAGGTCATTTATGTCGGCACGGGCGAGCCTGATCCACGCTCGCAATCCTCGATCGGCGACGGGATGTTCAAAACCACCGATGGCGGCCAGACCTGGACGCGCATCGGGTTGGCAAAGACCCGCCAGATCGGGCGCATCGTCGTGGACCCGCACGATCCCAACCGGGTGCTGGTGGCGGCGCTGGGGAACATCTATGCCGCGACGCCGGAGCGTGGGGTCTATCTTTCCACCGACGGTGGCGCCACCTGGCAAAAGACGCTGTTTACCAACGACAACACGGGCGCCATTGACCTGAGCATGGACCCCGGCAATCCGCAGGTGGTCTACGCGGCGCTGTGGGCCACGCGGCGGCCGCCGTGGGTCGTGTATCCGTCCTCGCACGAGCCCGGCAGCGGGTTGTACAAGTCCACCGACGGCGGCAGCACGTGGACGCATCTGACCAATGGCCTGCCCGCCAATCCCGGCCGCATCGGCGTCGCCGTGGCGCCCACCGATCCCAACCGTGTCTACGCCATGGTGGATGCCAGCGCCAAAGAAGGCGGACTGTACCGCTCCGACGACGCTGGCGCGACCTGGAAGTTGATGGACAACGCAAACCGCATCTGGAACCGCGGCTGGTACTTCGAGTCCATCACGGTGAACCCGAAGGATGAAAACACCCTCTACGCCATCAACACGTCGGTTTACATCTCGACCGACGGCGGGAGCAGCTTCGCCGGCCTCAAAGGCTCACCCGGCGGCGACGATTACCATCAGATTTGGATCAACCCCAGCGATCCCAACCACATGGTGCTGAGCAGCGACCAAGGCACCATCGTCACCGTGGATAACGCCCAGGACTGGAGCTCGTGGAATAACCAGCCCACGTCGCAGCTCTACCACGTCACCGCCGACAACCGCAATCCGTTCTGGGTCTATGCCGCGCAACAGGATAGCGGCGCGCGCTCCGAAGCCAGCTCCGGGCCCAACGGGTCGCGCATCACGTTTGCCGATTGGGGCAACGCCTGCGATGGCGGGGAAAGCGGCGACATCGCCGCCGATCCGCTGGCCGAGGCCGAGCTGTACGGCGGCACGGTGCAGAAATGCAACCAGATCACCAACGAACGGCACGACATCTCGCCGACGGCTGCGTATCCGGGGCAAGATTTTCGGCATACGTGGACGCTGCCGGTGGCGTTTTCCATGGCCGACAAGCACGAGTTCTTCTTTGCCAACCAGTTCCTGTTCGAGACCGACGATGGCGGCAATGCCTGGCGCAAAATCAGCCAGGACTTGACACGCCAGGATCCGGGGGTTCCCTCTAACCTGGATCCGGCCACGGCCCAGGACACCAATTACTCCGAGCGCACCTATGGTCCGCGCTGGGGCGTGATTTACACGGTTGCGCCCTCGCCCATCCTGCCGCATGAGATCTGGGTCGGCACCGATGACGGCAATATTCAAGTGACGCGCAACGACGGGGCAAACTGGCACAATGTCACGCCGCCCGAGCTGACACCGTGGAGCAAGGTGGTGATGATGCAGGCCTCGCATTACGATGCCCAAGAGGCGTTTGCCGCCGTGGACCGGCACCGGCTAAACGACGATCGCCCCTACATTTACCGCACCACCGACGGCGGCAAGACCTGGACGAGCATCGTCAACGGGATACCGCAGGACGAGTACCTGGAATCCATCACCGAGGACCCGGTGCGGAAAGGGCTGCTGTTCTGCGGGACCAACCTGGGCGTGTACGTGTCCTTCGACAACGGGGATCAATGGAGTTCGCTGCGGTTGAATATGCCGCCGGTTGAGGTCCGTGACTTCGTATTCCACAACAACTCCATGGTGATTGCCACCTTTGGCCGCTCGTTCTGGGCGCTTGATGATCTGAGCCCATTGCGGCAGGTCAGCGCGGCGATGAACGACGCGCAAGCGGTTCTCTATAAGCCGCAAACCGCGCAGCTCAGCAACCATGGCGCCAGCTTTGGCTACGGCAGCTTTGGCGATCCGGCCGCGACCAAAACCGACATTGACCCGCTCGTGTACATCTCGGCGGCAGCGCCGCCGTCGGGAGCAGTGATCCATTACTACTTGCAATCCGATAGCGGCCCCGTCGCGCTCGACATTCTCAACCAGGCGGGGCAGGTGGTACGGCATTACAGCAGCGCGCAGAAGGTGGTACGGCAGAACCCGAAGACGATGGCAGTGCCCGCCGTGTGGGCACGCCCGCCCGCAATCCTGAGCGCTGCGGCCGGCTCGCACGAGTGGAGCTGGGATATGCGCGCGGTCAAGCCGGGAGCGCCGCCGATGGGCGGGCGCGGGTTCTTCCGCCTGGGCGGGCCGGGGCATCCGGTGGCGCCGGGTACTTATACGGTTCGCCTCACCGCTGGAGGGCATTCCTATACCCAGCCGCTGATGGTGAAGCTGGCACCGGGCACCGTCTACTCGGCGCAGGCGATGGCGGCTCAGGTGCAGCTGATTGACCAGATCCAGGCGGTGCAGCGCCAAGTCTCACAGGCGCGGAGCGCGGCGGCGCGGCTGCGCGCGCGGCTGGTCAAGCTCGAAGCCCAGGCGGGCGGCAACGCGGGCTTGTCGTCTTCGATTTCTTCGCTTGCCGCGAAGGCGCATGCGCTTGAAGGCTTTGCCTCTGAGCCGCCCAATCCCGACGCCTCGGGCGAAGGCGATGCCGTTGCTGCTCCCACCAGCTTGACCGGGCTGGAGGGGATTCTGGGCCAACTGGCTGGATCGGCGCAGAATGGCCTCGATGCGCCCTACACCACTGTCCGCGCCGGCTTTGCCAAGACAAGAGTCATGGCAGAGGCGGAGCTGGCGAAGTGGAGCGAGCTGGAAAAAGTGGATGTGGCAGCCCTGAATCGCCAACTGCAGCAGGCGAACCTGGGGACAGTAAGCGGCGGCAGCAGCCGTCCGTAGCCCGTCGGCATCCTACCGCTTCATGCGGAGGATGCGCGAGCACAAGCGGAGGGCCAATGAACTCGGCTGGTTGCTGAGCGGTGTGGCCATCGGCACCGCCCTCGGCTGGCTCACGGCGCCGCGGCGCGGCGGTTGGATGCGCAACCAAGCACGGCAAAAGCTGGCGCACTGGAGCCGCACGGGCGCGCAGCGGCTGCGCAAGCGTGGCCGCGACTTGGGAAACAGAATTCAGGGCGGGGTGGCGGAAATCCGCGAGACGTGGGGTGGGCGCGAACACTACGTGGACGCCAATACGTTGGTGGACCAAGTACGCTCCGAGCTCGGCCGCGGCTTTGCGGCTGAGATGGAGCACGTCAACGTGAACGCGGTAGGCCACACGATTTATCTGCACGGCTATGTACACGAGGAGGAGCAGCGTGAGCGCCTGCTGGCGGCGATTCGGGGCGCTGAAGAAGTGGAAGATGTCCAAGCCTCGGAATTGCGGGTGCAGCCGCCCCCGCCGCCGCATGCCGCGCCCGAGGCGCTGCCGGAATCGGATGTGCGCCAGGTGAGCGCTCCCGCGCCGGCCGCCCGTTCCCGCCGGCGGACCTCAGAGCGTTCGAGCTAGAACGTATAGACGACGCGCGTCAGCAGCAGCACGGTGTTGGCGACCTGCATGCCGCTCGGGTGCAGCCAGTATTCCACGTCGGGCTGCACGGTCAGCTTGGAGCCGACGGCAATCTGGTAGTAGGCTTCGGTTTCGCTTTCAAAGCCGTAGGCGAAGCTGTTCTGCCTGCTGAGCTGGCTGTCGCTGAAGGCGATGCCGAACTGATCGTGCGGCCGCGCGCTTAGGGGTCCGGTCCAGACCAGCCCGCCGCCAAAATGCCGCTGCGCCGCGGCCACGGAGGGCGGTCCGGTGCCGAATTGAAAGAACATACTCAATCCGCGGTCGTGCGCGCCGGCCGGCTGCCATAGCTGCTGGCTTTCCACGGCGTAAACGCCAGAAACGCGGCCGCGTTGTACGCCGCCCGTAAAAGGACGGAAGCGTCCGGTGTCGCGCCAGGCGCCGAGCTGCACCTTCAGATGCCGCCAGGGGAGACGTTTCCAAGAGCTCTGCCAGCCCTCTTCGCTGAGCTCCAGGTCGCCGCCGGGATCGTAGGACAGCTCCGTGCTGTGGTCGTTGAAGATGCCGGCCGAGGCGTAAAGGCCATGGCCCGGATACACGAACACGTCGCCGCCAAACGAGCCCTTGGGGTAGGTGGGCAGGATGAAGGTGGAGACGGAGGCATCGGAGGAGAAATCCAGGGAGATGAAGTTGTCGCCGAAGGGGACGGTGAAGAACTGACCGTCCACGTACATCAGGCCCAGTTGCAACTGCAGCGCCTGGTGCAGCAGGTCCTGGTGATACCAGGCGCGATCCACGGAGGTCTCCGTATGGGCGTCCATGTTGTCCGGGTCCTGCAGGGCCGGCATCTGGTGCGTCAGGATGCTGGGACCGCTGTGGGTTTGCGCATCCACCATGAACGTACCGCCGGGCCAGCCGATGAGCTTTTTGGTGTCCACGTGCACGGCCACATCGAGCAGGTATTGGCCATCAAAAGCAAGCGGGTTGACCTGCCCGCCGGAGGCGACGGTAGAGCCGTCGAGTTGCAGAAAGCCGCTGAAGTTAATGCCGGGTGGCATGCGGAATTGAGCTGCCGCCGTGGGCGCGCCCATCACGGCGCTGCACAGCAGAAGGCAGAGACTGGCCCAAGGGCTGAGCCTTCGGGCAAGATGGTGGCTATGTGGAAAGAGTTTCGTGCCTTCATTTTCAAGGGCAACGTGGTGGATTTGTCCGTGGCCGTGGTCATCGGCGCGGCCTTCGGCGCGGTCGTCACCTCGTTGACCAAGGACATTCTGACGCCGTTCATCGCCGCCATCGTGGGCAAGCCCGACTTCTCGCGCTTCCATTTCGTGGTGCATCACAGCAACGTTCAGTATGGGCTGTTCGTGAATGCGGCGATCTCGTTTCTGCTGATCGCCATCGCCGTATATTTCTTTGTCGTGGCGCCGATGAACGCCATGCTGCGGCGGCTGCACGGGCCGGCCGCGGCTACACCGCCGGCCACGCGCAAATGTCCGGAATGCCTAAGCGATATCCCGGTGCAGGCGCGCCGTTGCGCGCATTGCGCGCAGCCGGTGGCGGCGGCGAGCTAGCAACTAGCGCAGAGCGCGTGCGAGCAGCCAGAGGACGAAGGCGGCGTAGAGGCCGGCAATGAGATCGTCGGTCATGATGCCCCAGCCGCCGGGCAGGCGTTCGGCCTGGCGCGCCGGGGGCGGCTTGGTCACATCAAAGAGCCGGAACAGCAGAAAGCCGGCCACGGCCGCGGCCGCGCTGAAGGGGGCGACGAAGAGGAAGGAGAGAAGTTGGCCGGCGATCTCGTCGAGCACGACATTGCGCGGGTCCTCGACGCCCAGCAGGCGTTCGGAGGTGGTGGCGGCAAATCCGCCCACCAGCAGCAGCACCACGCAGGCGACGAGGATAAAGGGCCACGACGGCGGCTGCCACCAGCACAGGGCGGCAACGATGGCCGAAGCCAGCGTCGCCGGAACCCAGGGGAACAAACCGATCGGTCCGCCGATGGCGATCCAGTGCTGCAGGCGCTCCCAGCGGCTGCCGCGGGCAGGCAGCGCGGTGGGCACCGTAAGGGAGTAGGGCTTGCTGCGCAGGGGCATGGCCGGGTCCAGAGAGGGATCAGCGCGGACGGCGCGGACGCACCGGCACCAGCGCTTCGCGGGCGTTGTCGAAGTTGAGGCCGCGGCCGACCAGATCGTGCTGGACGAAGTTGACGAACTCCTGCATCTGCTGCTGCATCTGCTGCATGCGCTCGCGCAGGCCCAGGATGATTTCAACCCCGGCCAGGTTCACCCCCATGTCCCGCGTCAGCGAGAGTATCATCTCCAGGCGCTGCAGGTCCTCTTCGGTGTAGAGGCGGGTGTTCCCTTCCGTGCGCGAGGGTTTGAGCAGCCCTTCGCGCTCGTACAGGCGCAGCGTCTGCGGATGCACGCCGTACTGCTCGGCAACGGCGGAAATCATGTAGGCGGCGCGGCCTTTTTTGCGAACCATGAGAGCGACTCCTGGGCGGTTATCCTTGCGCCTGCTTGAGCAGGGCCTCACGGGCGTCCTCGGGGTTGAGGCGTGCAAACTCGCGCAGCAGCTCCCGGCTGCGCTCGTCGTGCAGTTGCGGCACCACGACCTGCACCTCGACGTACTCATCGCCGCGCACGCCTTCGTGCTGGGCGCTGGTGACGCCGCGCTCGCGCATGCGGAACTTCTGCCCCGTTTGCGTGCCCGGGGGAATGTTCAGCAGCGCCTTGCCCTCGATCGTGGGCACGCCAATTTTGGCACCGAGGGCGGCTTCGGTGATGCTGAGGGGGACCTTGACGTAGATGTCGTCGGCTTGGCGCTGGAACAGCGGATGCGGGCGGATGCGGACGATCACGTACAGATCGCCGCTGCCCTCGGCGCCCCAGTTCCCCTTGCCGGGAATGCGCAGGCGGGCGCCTTCGCGCGTGCCCGGCTTCAGCCGCACTTCGAGCGGCTCGGTCTGCTGCACGCGTCCCTGGCCGTGGCAGCGCGCACAGGCCGAACCGGTCTTGCCGCTGCCGCCGCAGGCGCCGCAGCGCAGGTTGAACTTCATGCCGCTGACGGTCTGGGCGACCTGTCCCTTGCCGCCGCATTCCGGGCACGGACCTCCGCGCCCGCCCGTGCCGGTGCCGTTGCACTGGGGACAGCGATCCTGGCGCGGCACGCTCAGACGCAGCACGGAGCCGCGAATGGCGTCCCAGAACCCGACCGTGACCTGGTACTCGAGGTCGGTGCCGGTGGCTTCCGCCGCCGCCGCGCCTTGGCGATTGAAGATGCCGGAGAAGATGTCGCGGAACGAGGTACCGGCGCTGGTGGAGCGACGTCCGGCGCCGGAGGGACCGGCGCCGTTGTCGAAGCCGGAGAAATCGAAGCCGGAAAAATCAAACCCAGGCGGCGGCGCGCCCGCCGCGGCTCCCGCCCCCTGGCCTTCGCCACGGGTACCGGCGCCACTGAACGCGTCGGCCCCCTGCTGAAAGGCCTGATCGCTGTAAAAGCCGGTGCGGTCGAAAAAGGCGCGCTTTTTGACGTCGCTCAGGACGTCGTAGGCTTCCTGAACTTCCTTGAACTTTTCCTCGGACACCTTGTTGCCGGGATTGACGTCGGGATGCAGCTTGCGGGCGAGCTTGCGGTAGGCCTTACGCACCTCTTCGGGCGCGGCGCCGCGCTTGATCCCTAGAACGCTGTAGTAGTCTCTGGCCGCAGTCGGCAACGAGGCACGCTATCCCTTCTTGCCGTCGCCGTCGGCATCCACGTACTCGGCGTCAATCACTTCGCCCGGCTTGGCCTGGCCATTGCCTTGGCTGCCGGGGGCGCTATCGGCGGCGGGTTCCGACGCTGGCGGCGGGCCGGCTTGCTGCTGCTGGCTGGCGTTTTTGTACAGCGCCTCGGCCAACTTGTGGGTGGCGGCGGTGAGAGCATCCTTGGCGCCGACCATGGCCGCCGTATCGCTGCCTTCGAGCGCCTTGCGCGCGTCGGCCATCGCCGCATCCACGGCAGCGGCGTCGGCAGCGGGAACTTTGTCGCGGTTTTCCTTCAACATCTTGTCGGTGTTGTAGACCAGGCTGTCGAGCTGGTTACGGGCCTCGACCTCGTCGCGCCGCTTTTTGTCGTCTTCGGAGTTCTTTTCCGCCTCCCGGGTCATGTTATCGATTTCTTCTTTCGACAGGCCGCTGGAGCTGGTGATGGTGATCTTCTGCTCCTTGCTGGTGCCCAGATCCTTGGCGCTGACGTTGACGATGCCGTTGGCGTCCAGGTCGAAGGTGACCTCAATTTGCGGGACCCCGCGCGGGGCGCTGGGAATGCCCACCAGGTGAAACTTCCCCAGGGTGCGGTTCTGCGCCGCCATGGGGCGTTCGCCCTGCAGCACGTGAACCTCGACGGAGGTCTGGTTGTCGGCGGCGGTGGAAAACGTCTCGCTCTTGCGCGTGGGGATCGTGGTATTGCGCTGGATGAGCACGGTATTGACGCCGCCCAGGGTCTCGATGCTGAGCGAGAGCGGGGTGACATCGAGCAGGAGCAGGTCCTTGACCTCGCCGGCGAGCACGCCCGCCTGCACGGCCGCGCCCACGGCCACGACTTCGTCCGGGTTGACGCCCTTGTGCGGCTCTTTGTGGAACAGGTCCTTGACGATCTGCTGCACCCGCGGAATGCGGGTCGAGCCGCCGACCAGAACCACCTCGTTGATCTTATCGGCGGTGATGCCGGCATCCTTCAGCGCCTGCTGGCAGGGAGCGACGGAGCGCTGCAGGATGTCTTCCACCATGCGTTCAAATTGCGGCCGCGTGAGCTTCTTCAGCAGGTGCTTGGGACCGCTGGCGTCGGCGGTGATGAAGGGGAGATTGATTTCGGTCTCCTGCGTGGTGGAGAGCTCCATTTTGGCCTTTTCGGCCGCATCCTTCAGACGCTGCAGCGCCATTTCATTGCCGCGCCCGCGCAGGTCAATGCCCTCTTCTTTCTTGAACTCATCCACCAGCCAGTCCACCAGGCGCTGGTCTATGTTGTCGCCGCCCAGGTGGGTATCGCCGTTGGTGGACTTCACCTCGACGACGCCTTCGCCGACTTCCAGGATCGAGATGTCGAAGGTGCCCCCACCGAAGTCATAGATGGCGATGGTTTCTTCCTTCTGTTTGTCCAAGCCATAGGCCAGAGCCGCCGCGGTAGGCTCGTTGACGATGCGCTTCACCTCGAGGCCGGCGATGCGTCCGGCGTCTTTGGTGGCCTGGCGTTGAGCGTCATTGAAGTAGGCGGGCACGGTGATGACCGCGTCGGTGACCTTTTCGCCCAGGTAATCCTCCGCCGCCTGCTTTAGCTTCTGCAGAATGAAGGCGGAGATTTCTGGCGGCGCATAGGATTTGCCCTGCACCTCGACGGCGACGTGGTCGCCCTGCTTGATGACCTTGTAGGGGACCATCTTCATCTCTTCGGACACCTCATCGAAGCGCCGCCCCATGAAGCGCTTGATGGAGTAAACGGTGCCGTCAGGGTTGGTAATGGCCTGGCGCTTGGCGACTTGGCCGACCAGCCGTTCGCCGGTTTTGGCGAAGGCCACGACCGAGGGCGTGGTGCGGCCGCCTTCGGAGTTGGCAATCACCTTGGGCTCGCCGTTTTCCATGACGGCGACGACGCTGTTGGTAGTGCCGAGATCAATTCCAATAATTTTAGCCATGATTTCCTGCCGAGAATAGGCTACGACGTGAGCCCGTCATTGTCAAGGAATCCTTTAGCGGGCGGTTATCAACTCGGGAAATCGTTCCTGGCCCTAACTACTTGCCTGATTTGACTTTTGGGTCGTTGGTGCGAATGGGGAAGGGGCGAGCGGGCGGGGCAGCTTGCCTGATTTGGTATTTGGACCGGAGACAGCAGGGCGGTCGTCTGGCATCTCTGTTCCGAGATGATTGTTACGCGCACGCCGTTTCGCGTTTCCTTTTTGGGAGGGGGCACCGATTATCCCGCCTGGTATCGCGATCACGGAGGTGCGGTGCTGGCGACGGCGATAGACAAGTTTTGCTACATCACCTGCCGCTATCTACCCCCGTTTTTCGACCATCACAGCCGCATCGTCTACAGCCGCATCGAGGATGTGAACGAGAACGGCGGCATCGAGCATCCGGCGGTGCGCGCCTGCCTGAGGGTGCTGCAGATCGAGGCGGGGATGGAGATTCACCACGATGCCGACCTGCCGGCGCGCACGGGGCTGGGCACGAGCTCCTCGTTCGTGGTGGGGCTGCTGCATGCGCTGCATGCGCTGCAACAGCAGCCGCGCGAGCCGGGCGATCTGGCGCGGGCGGCGATCAGGATCGAACAGGAAGAGTTGTCCGACAACGTCGGCGCCCAGGACCAGATCACGGCCGCCTATGGCGGCTTTCACCTGATCCGGTTCCTGCCCGATGGGCGTTTTCACCTGGAACCGCTGGCGCTGACGGCGGCGCGGCTGCGGGCGTTGCAGGCTTCGCTGCACCTTTACTTCACCGGCTTTTCGCGCACGGCATCGGAAATTGCCGCCCACCAGATCGCCAACATCCCGGCGCGCACGTCCGAACTGTGCGAGCTGCAGAAGATGGTGGACGAGGGGGCCGAGATCCTGACCGGCTCGGGTCCGCTCGACGCGTTCGGATCCCTTCTTGACCGCGCCTGGACAGTGAAACGGCGGCTGAGCGATCACATCTCCACCGGCCAGATGGACGCCATCTACGAACAGGCGCGCGCGGCGGGAGCGCTGGGCGGCAAGCTGCTGGGCGCCGGCGGCGGGGGCTTCTTCCTGTTCTTCGTGCCACCGGAGCGCTCTGTGGCGTTCCAGCAGCGCATGGCGACGCTATTGCGGGTTCCGTTTTCCTTCCCCGCCCACGGGAGCGAGCTGGTGCTGTGCGAACCCTCGACGCAGTACGAAGCCGTACCGTTGACGCAACGCAGCTATCGCAGCGCGGCCTGAGCAGCGGCCCGGCAGTTATACTTTGGCAGTGGAGCGCGTACCCATACTAGTCGCCGGCGGAGCGGGGTATATCGGCAGCGCCATCACGGAGTTGCTGCTGGAACGCGGCTATCCGGTGACGGTGTACGACAACCTCTCGCACGGTTACCGGGACGCGGTGCCGGCGGGCGCGCGGTTTGTCCAGGGCGATGTCGGCGACCGGGAGAGCCTGGAGGGGGTGCTGCGTCAGGACCGGATCGCGGCCGTCATTCACATGGCGGCATTCATCGAGGTGGGCGAATCCACGCGCGAACCGTTCAAGTATCTGGAGAACAACACGTTGCGCGGAGTGGCGCTGCTGCAGGCGATGGAACAATGCGGCGTGCGCATGCTCGTGCTCAGCTCGACAGCGGCGGTGTACGCGCCGAGCGCTGAGCCGCTACGCGAGATTTCGCCGCTGGCGCCGGCCAGTCCCTACGGGCTGAGCAAGCTGTACCTGGAGCGGCTGCTCGCCTGGTATTCGACGCGTGGGCTGCACTACTTTGCCCTGCGTTACTTCAATGCCGCCGGAGCGACACGGCAGTGCCGCGAGCGGCACCAGCCGGAGTCGCACCTGATCCCGCGGGTGTTGGAGGCGGCCGACGGTGGTGAGCCGATCCAGATTTTCGGCGACGACTACGCTACGCGCGACGGCACCTGCGTCCGCGACTACATCCATGTCCGCGATCTGGCGGAGGCACACCTGTTGGCGCTGGATATGCTGAGCCGCGAGCCCGAGGGCGCCGCGGCCGCACCTCCCGAGCTGGCCGCGCGCGCTCTCAACGTCGGCAACGGGGAG
Source organism: Terriglobales bacterium (assembly GCA_050745525.1). Taxonomy (GTDB): domain Bacteria; phylum Acidobacteriota; class Terriglobia; order Terriglobales; family SCQP01; genus SCQP01. The sequence continues at coordinate 15,027 of JBOGKL010000378.1, forward strand.
GGGTTCTCGGTACGCGAGGTCGTGGCCGCGGCGGCGCGGGTCAGCGGGCGCCCCATCCCGCAGGTGATGCGCGCGCGCCGGCCGGGGGATGTGGACGGGCTGGTGGCCGACGCGGGAAAGTTGCGCGCGCTGGGATGGCAGCCGCAACACAGGGATCTTGAGGCCATTGTGGCTTCGGCGTGGGAAGCGAAGCTGCGTGCCCGCACGGCTGCCAGGGCTTAGACGGCTTTAGGAGGCTGCGGCGAGAGCTTCATGCAGTGCCATTTGCCAATCCGGCAGGGGCGGGAGCCCTAGTTCAGCCCAGCGGGCATTGGCGAGCACGGTATGCCGGGCGCGGGCGGCGGGGCGGGCGTCGCGCACGGTGAAACGCAGCTTGGGGGTGAGCCCGGCCATCCGGCAGATGGCGCGGGCGAAGGTGGCGGCCTCGCATCCGCCCTCGCCGGCGAGGTGGAATACCCCGGTGGCGCGGCGCTCGAGCAGCAGCAGCACCGCCGGCACCAGGGCGCGCACGGAGGTGGGGTTGAGCCACTGCCGGCGGGTGACGGAAATAGGGCGGCCGGCGCGGGCCTGGGCCAGGAAGCGCTCGACGAGCGAGGCGCGTCCAGGGGCGGGCGAGCGGCCTGCGTACAAGTTGGCTACGCGCAGCACCAGCGCTTGCGCCCGTGATTGCAGCACGGCTTGCTCGCCCAGCAGCTTGCTGTAGCCATAAAAATTCACCGGAGCGGGTGGATCGGTTTCCCGGCGCGGGCGGTCGAGCCCGTCGCCGCCGAAGACGTAATCGGTGCTGAAGTGCACGAGCCGGAAATCCATGGCGTCGGCCAAGGCGGCCAACTGCGCCGGTCCGCGGGCGTTGGCCGCCAGCGCTTGCTCATGCCGGGTTTCGGCGCGATCCACATGGTTGAAGGCAGCGCAGTTGATGACAACGCGCGGCCGCAGGCGCTCCCAGAGCGCGGTGTGCTGCAGGACTTCCTCCAGCGGGAGTTGCGCGTGATCGAGGCCGAGGGCGCGAGGGCCGAGCACGCGCAGAAACTCGCCTCCGAGGCGGCCGCGCGCGCCGAGAACGACAAATTCAGCCGCCAAACAGGGCCTCTTCGACCGCCTGGCAGAGGCAGTGGCCAATCAGGATATGGCATTCCTGGACGCGCGGCGTCTCCCGGCTGGCGACGGCAATGAGGATGTCGGCGGCCTCTTTCATCCTGCCGCCACCTTCTCCGGTGAGCGCGATGGATGTGCAGCCGAGCTCGCGGGCCCGCCGCAGGGCGGCGACAACGTTTCCGGAATTGCCCGACGTGCTCAAGCCGACGACCACGTCGCCGGGCCGGGCAAAGGCCTCGACCGGCCGCGCAAAGCTCTGCTCGTAGCCGTAGTCGTTGCCGATGGCCGTGAGCGAGGAGGTATTGGCGTGCAGGGCCAGTGCCGGCAGGGCGCGGCGTTCGGCCAGGTAGCGGCCGACGAACTCGGCCGCCAAGTGCTGCGCATCGGCAGCGCTGCCGCCGTTGCCGCAGAACAGGGCCTGGCCACCGGCGCGGTAGCAGGCGATCAAGGCCGCGGCGGCACGATTGAGCGCCGGGCCACAGGCGGCTAGCGTCGCTTGCTGCACGGCATGCGTGCGCGCGAAGTTGACGGCAAAGAGAGAGGCAGGTTCCGGCTTCATGGCAATTTTGCGGTCTCCGCCCGCCGTGTCGCCGCTTCGACCAATACCGCCGCATGGTGCAGGGACGCGAAGGTTCCCGCATCGCTCCACCAGCCTTCGACGAGCGAGTGCTGCAAGCGCCCCTCCTGTAGATATAGATTGGTCACGTCGGTGATTTCCAGTTCCTGGCGCGCCGACGGCCGGCAGCGGTCAATTTTCTCGAACACCGAGTTGTCGTAGAAGTAGCATCCGGTGACGGCCCAGCGCGAGCGAGGCTGGGCGGGCTTTTCCTCGATCCGGGTGATGCGGTCGCCTTCGACCGTGGCCACGCCAAACCGCTCCGGGTCGGGCACCTGTTTGAGCAGGAGGCGCGCTCCCTCGGCTTGCGCGGCAAAGGCCTTACAGGCGGCGCCAATGCCCAGCTCGAAGAGGTTGTCGCCCAGGATCACAGCCAGCTTTTCTCCGGCGGCGAACTCGCGCGCCAGGCGCAGCGCCGCGGCGATACCGCCCTCGCCTTGCTGATAAGCGTAGCGCAGCGAGCAGCCGAATTCCTCCCCATTTTCGAGCAGCCGCAGGAAGTCGCCGGCGTTGTTGCCGCCGGTGACCAGAAGGATATCGGTGATGCCCGCCGCCACCAGCGTCTGCAGCGGATAAAAGATCATCGGCCGGTCGTAGACCGGCAACAGGTGCTTATTGGTGACTTTGGTGAGCGGATAGAGGCGCGTGCCCAGACCACCGGCAAGAATGACACCACGGATCACCGGAACTGGGTCTCCCAGGCGTAGTTGAGGCCGCTGTCGTCGTAGGCAATCCGGCCCTCGTCGCTGGGATCGTAGTAGCGGTCGGTGGCGTAGACCATCAGGCCCGGCTCGCGGCCCAGCACCTTGTAGCCGTGGCCCACGCCGGCGGGAATGCGCACCCGCCATGGCCGCCATTCTCCGGCAAAGATTGTGTTCACGGCGCCGAAGGTGGGGGAATCGCAGCGCAGATCGAACAGCGCCAGTTGGAACTGGCCGCGCAGCGGCGCCCATGTATCGGTCTGGCGGCAGTGGTAGTGAATGCCCTTGACTACGCGCGGGTAGGTCAGCGCCGCGGAAATTTGCGTTTCGCCCGCGCGGGCGTCCAGGCGGAATAGCTCGGTGAAAAAGCCGCGGTCGTCGGGCCAAAGCACGCCCGGGATGATCTCGACGCCGGCAATGAGATCGGGGCTTTGTGGATGCACGATCGGCGTGCCCGTATCGCGCTGCGCGCGGGCACGGATGGCGAGGCGCATCCCCTTTTCAGGGCTGGGAAGACGACGCTGGGCCGTCGTATTGGCGGCGGTAGTAGTCACGGAATTCCTTGCTGCGCAAAATGGCCAGCCACTCCGGATGCGCGCTGTACCATTGTACGGTTTGGCGCAAGCCTTCGCCGAGTGCGACCTGGGGGCGCCAGGCCAAATCCTTTTGGGCGAGACGGGAGTCGAGCGCGTAGCGGCGATCGTGGCCGGGGCGGTCGGTCACGGTCTGGACCAAAGAATCCGGGCGCTGCAAGAGCTGCAAGAGCTGCTGCAGTAGGGCACGGTTGGTCAGCTCTTCTTCGCTGCCGAGGTTGTAGATGCGACCCGGCGTGCCGCGTTCGGCGGCGGCGAGCACGCCGCGGCAATGATCGGCGACATGCAGCCAGCACCGTACTTGGCCGCCGTCTCCGTAGAGCGGAATGGGCTGGCTGGCCAGGGCACGGGCGATCGCCAGAGGGATGAATTTTTCCGGATACTGGCGCGGGCCATACGTGTTCGCACCGCGCGTGATGACCGCCGGCAGGGCATAGGTGGCAACCGCGGCCCCGACCAGCAGATCGGCGGCGGCCTTGGAGGCGGCATAGGGAGAAGACGGCGCCAAAGGCGCGTCTTCACCGGCGCGTTGCGGCGCGGCCACGCTGCCGTAGACTTCATCGGTGCCCACGTGCACGAAGCGGGCGGTGCGGTGGCGGCGCGCCGCATCGAGCAGGACCTGGGTGCCGAGGACGTTGGTGCGGATGAACGGGTCGGCCGCGGTGATGCTGCGATCCACGTGCGTTTCGGCGGCAAAATGCACCACCACGTCGGGGGCAAACTGCTGCCAGGTGTGCTCGACCTCGGCTGCATCGGCGATGTCGGCGCGCACGAACTGGTAACGGGGGTTCCCGGTCCAGGCGGCCACGCTGTCTTCGCGCGCAGCGTAGGTGAGCAGATCGAGGTTGCAGACGAGGGCTTCGGGCCGCTCGTCGAGCAGCATGCCAATGAAGTGCGAGCCGATGAAACCGCACCCGCCGGTGATCAGCCATCGCTTCATCGCAGTTGCTCCTGGGCTTGGCGCCAGCGCTCGGGCGTGCCGATGTCAATGAGCGGGCCGGGATGCACGTAGGCGCGCAAACCCTGCTCGAGCCAACGGGGGAACCAGTCGCGCTCGAGCGAAGATGGAGCATCGGCGGGAATCGCCTCGAGCAGCCGCCGGCGCAAAGCGTACACGCCGGCGCTTTGGAACCGAGGCTCGGCATTAATAGGTGCGGGAGCCCGTGCATGCCCCGGCTTTTCGGTGAAGCTCAGGATGCGTCCGGAGGCATCGAGTGTAATCGCGCCGGTATCGGTGCGGCCGTCTCCGGCCACGACCGCGAGCGCACCCGCCGCGGCCTCGGCCGCCTGTACGAGCGCGGCCACGTCCAGCTCAAGCACAATGCTGTCGCCGTTGGCGATCAGCACCGGATCGGTGCGCAGGTGCCGCCGCGCCAAGGCCAGCGCGCCCGCGGTGCCGAGAGGCGCGGATTCAGGCGAAAACACCAACTCGGCGCCGCCTTTCCAGGCGGCATACCGGTGCTCGATGGCATCGGCCCGGTAGCCGGTACACAGGACGATGCGCCTGCAGCCGGCCGCGGTCAACTGATGCAGCAGACGATCCAGAAAGGGCTGCCCGCCCACCTCGGCCAGGCTCTTGGGCTGATCGGGCAACGCCGGGCGCAGACGGGTGCCCAGTCCTCCGCAAAGAACGGCTGCGTCGGCCATGCCGGCTTGTCCCATGAGACTCAAGTCTAAATCGCCGGGGTGGCCGCTGGAAGCTTCACCACGAAGGCGCCGCCGTAGGGCATCAGCACCGGGTGTTCGGGGAGGGGAGAAAAGTACTGGTCCACGGCCAGCTTGGCGCCGGGGCAGTCGCGGAAGGCGTAGTCGTCGAAGAGGAGCACGCCGCCCGGGACCAGGCGGGGGAAGAACCATTGGCAGCAGGCGTACACGGAGTCGAAGATGTCGCAGTCCACGTGCACGAAGCGGAAGCGCTCCTTTTCGAGTTCCACGGCCGAGGCGGGAAACACGCCACGGCGAATGACCACGCGCTCGGGATGGCCGACGAAGTCGCGCACTTGCTCGAGCGAGGTGTCGGCGAATTCGCCCTGGCGATGCACATCCACGCCGCCTCGGATTTCGGGCATACCGGCGAAGGTGTCGAACAGAAAAAGCGTGCTGCCGGCACATTCGGCGGCGAGCAGACGCGCCGTGCCGCCCTTGTAGACGCCGACCTCGGCCACGGAGCCGTCGAGCGACGCGGTGTGGCGGAGAAACTGGAGCAACGCGTAGCAGCGCCGCTCATCCACGAGCGTGTGACCGAGGATGGAGCGGTAGCGGGCGAGGAAGTCGCGGTCGGTGATCCAAGGGCGCAGAAAGGAGCGAGCGCCCGTTTCCACGCCCCAACCGGCCAAGAACAGATGCGCCGCCTTGCGGGTCCGGACAAGCTTCACACAGGAACTGTACTCGAAGCCGGCGCAGCGTTCGCACCCCCCGGAGGGGCGGTAGGCATACTTGGTGGCGGCGAGTGGACTCGAACCACTGGCCTAGGGATTATGAGACCCTCGCTCTAACCATCTGAGCTACGCCGCCCGGAGAAATTAATTCTAGAGCAAATTCAGCACCGTCGTATATTCCGCTATTCCGCCTAATCCCATTTCAGATCGGTGGGGCGCACGAGGGCGATTCCGGGCTGGCTCACCACGTAGGCGCCGGCGCGATTGGCCATCTCGGCAATGGCCGGAAGTGGCAGGCCGGCGGCGAGGCCCAGGCCGGTGACGGCGCTGACCGTATCGCCGGCGCCGGTGACGTCGGCCACGGCCTGCCCAGCGGCGGCGACGATGTACTCGCTATCATCGGCTCCATAGAGGGCCATGCCCTGATGTCCCCTGGTGACCAAAACGTAGCGGCAGCCGTGGCGGCGCAGCACGCGTCTGGCGGCGGAGCGAACACCCTCGAGGGTGGACGTGGGAATGCCGGACAGCAGCTCCAACTCGTGGCGATTGGGCTTGACCACCGCGGCACCGCGGTAGCGGATGTTGGTCAGTTTCGGGTCCACGCACCAGGGAATGCGTTTGGCGGCGCACCAGCGCGCCAAGCTGCGCACCAGCGCGGGCGTGACGACACCCTTGGCGTAGTCGGAGACGACCACGGCCTCGATGTCGCGGCGCGCGGTGAGAGAGGCGAGCAGCGAGGCGGTGGACGGGGCGCCGATCGGCTCGGCGGCCTCACGATCGAAGCGCAACATGTGCTTGTTGCTGGCGAAGACGCGATACTTGGCCGTTGTCGGCCGGGCGGGGAGCCCGGCGAACCACCCCAGTTCGATGCCGGCTTCGCCGGCCAGGCGGCGCAGACGCGCCGCCGCCTGATCTTTGCCGCAGGCGGTGAACAGGAGCGGCCGGCCGCCTAGAGATGCAATATTGGCGGCCCCGGTGGCGGCGCCGCCGAGCGACCAGCTCTGGCGACCGAGCAGGACGACGGGCACGGGGGCTTCCGGGGAGATGCGCGTGGCGTCGCCCCAGAGGAACACGTCGAGCATGGCGTCGCCAATGACGGCCACGCGCCGGCCGGCAAAGGCAGGCAGCGCGCGTGCCGAGGAGAGTTGGCGCTTAACGGCCATTGCTCGCCGTGGAGGAGCGTGCCATGAGCACCTGCATGTACTCGCGCACGCCGTCTTCCAGCGACCGCGGCGCGAGCGTGCAGCCGGCCGCGCGCAGGCGGCTGAGATCGGCGCAGGTGTCGTACTGATACGCCGCGCGCACGTTTTCCGGCATGGGAATGTATTCGACCTGGGGCGGGCGGTCAATGGCAGCAAACACCAGGGCCACCAGGTCGTTCCAGGTACGCGCCCTCCCGCTGCCGAGGTTGTAGAGTCCGGAGGCTTGGGGATGGTCGTAAAACCAGGCGGTGAGGGCCACCGCGTCGGCCACGTAAATAAAATCGCGGCGTTGCTCCCCATCGCGGAATTCAGGCCGGTGCGAGCGGAAGAGCTTGATTTTGCCGGTCGCCTGAATTTGTTCCCAGGTCTCGAGGACCATGCTGTGCATGGTGCCCTTGTGGTATTCGTTGGGGCCGTAAACGTTGAAGTACTTTACGCCGGTGATGGCGTTGGGGCCGGAAAAGGCGCCATGGTGCAGCGCCCACAGATCAAAGGCGTGCTTGGAGAAGGCGTACTTGTTGAGCGGCCGCAGACGGGGGGTGGTGTCGAGCGAATCGGAAAAGCCCTGGCTTCCGTCGCCGTAGGTGGCGGCGCTTGAGGCATAGATGAAGCGCACGCCGTGCTCCAGGCACCAGAGGGCGAGGGTGCGCGTGTAACTGAAGTTGTTGCGCATCAGGTAGTCGGCGTCGCGTTCGGTGGTGGAGGTGCAGGCGCCCAGGTGGAAGATCACCTGGGGGTGAACGTGGCCGGCGCGCAAGGCCTCGAGAAAATCGTCGGGAAGCCAGAAATCGGCGATGGACACGCCGGAGAGGTTGAAGAGGCGGCCGTCGGTTCCGGGCGCATCCACGACGGTGACCGCCCATCCCTGGCGGGCGAGGTGGGCACAGAGTTGGCTGCCAATAAAACCGGCGCCCCCGGTCACGACCGCGGAGCGTCCGGTTTGCATTTTGGGCATGGGCTATCGTAACCGCCCCGCTTGCGGGCGGGCAAGCTGACGGGGCGTGGCCATAGGGACGCTAAAATAGAGGACGGAGGCTCGCATGAACAGCTTTGGTGCGCGGGTGGCGCTGACGACGGGGGGGCCGGAGATATACCGTCTCGACGCGCTGGAGAAACAAGGTGTAGGCCCTGTGTCGCGGCTGCCCTATGCCATGAAGATTCTGCTGGAGAACCTGCTGCGCCAGGAAGACGGGCGCTTCGTCACCGCCGACGACATCACCTGGCTGGCCAACTGGGACCCCAAGCGCAACGGCCAGCGGGAGATTGCCTTCACTCCGGCGCGCGTGCTGTTGCAGGATTTTACCGGCGTGCCCGCCATCGCCGATCTGGCCGCCATGCGCGATGCGGTGCGGGCGCGCGGGGGCGACCCGAAGAGCATCCGGCCGCTGCAGCCGGTGGAGCTGGTCATTGATCATTCGGTGCAGGTGGACCACTACGCTTCGTCCAGCGCATTCGCCTACAATGCCGAGCGCGAGCTGCAGCGCAACGGCGAGCGCTACCTGTTTCTGCGCTGGGGCCAGGCGGCGCTGTCGAACTTCCGCGTCGTGCCGCCCGACACGGGCATCGTGCACCAGGTCAACCTGGAGTATCTGGCCCGGGTGGTGGTGCGGGGGAAAGTGAATGGGCGGGTGATTGCTTTTCCGGATACGCTGGTGGGCACCGATTCCCACACCCCGATGGTGAACGGCCTGGGAGTGATGGGCTGGGGCGTGGGGGGTATCGAGGCGGAGGCGGCCATGCTGGGTCAGCCCATCTCGATGCTGCTGCCCGACGTGCTGGGCGTGCGGCTGCTGAACCAGATGCGGCCGGGCATGACGGCCACCGACCTGGTGCTGACCATCGCCGAGGCCTTGCGCAAACAGGGGGTGGTGGGCAAGTTCGTCGAGTTTTTCGGGGACGGCGTGCGCCATCTCACCGTCGCCGATCGCGCCACGCTGGGCAACATGTCGCCCGAGTACGGCGCCACCATCGCCATCTCGCCCATTGACGACGTAACGCTGCATTATCTGCGCTTCACCCATCGGGACGAGGAGCGGGTGCAACTGGTTGAGCGCTATGCCAAGGAGCAGGGCATGTTCGGAGCCGATACACCGGCCACGAGCTACACCGACGTGCTGGATTTCGATCTGGCGCAGGTCGAGCCGTCGCTGGCCGGTCCCAAGCGTCCGCAGGACCGGGTGCCGCTGAGCCGGGCCAAGATGGCCTTCGCCGCGGCGCTGCCCAAGCTGCTGCCCGAGGGCGCAACGGCGGAAAGCAACGGACATGAATTACATCACGGTTCTGTGGTGATTGCGGCGATCACCAGTTGCACGAACACCAGCAATCCGACGGTGCTCATGGCCGCCGGTCTGCTGGCGAAAAAGGCGGTCGAGCGCGGACTGAAGAGCCAGCCCTGGGTCAAGACCAGCCTGGCGCCGGGCTCGAAGGTGGTCACCGATTACCTGGACCGCGCCGGACTCACGCCTTATCTGGAGCAGTTGGGATTCAATCTCGTCGGCTACGGCTGCACCACTTGCATCGGCAACAGCGGACCGCTGCCGGACGAGGTGGCTGCCGACGTCACCGAACGGCATCTGGTGGCGGTGAGCGTGCTCAGCGGGAACCGGAACTTCGAGGGGCGCATCCATCCCCAGGTGCGGGCCAATTACCTGGCCTCGCCGCCGTTGGTGGTGGCCTACGCGCTGGCCGGGGATATGAACCGCGACTTGACGCGCGAGGCGCTGGGGGCGGGCAAGGACGGCAAGCCGGTGTACCTGCGCGACATCTGGCCGACGAACGAAGAAGTGGCCACGGCGGTGGAGACCTGCGTTACGCCGGACATGTTCGCGCGCGAGTACGCCAACGTCTTCGAAGGGGACAAGAACTGGAAAGGCCTGCAGGTGGCCGGGGGCGAGCTGTACCAGTGGGATGCGGCCTCGACCTACATCAAAAAGCCGCCGTTTTTCGAAGGGGTGCCGGCCGCGCCGGAAGCCATCCGGGGCGCGCGCGTGCTCGCCTACCTGGGGGACAGTGTCACCACGGACCACATCTCGCCGGCGGGCAACATCGCGGCCAAGAGTCCGGCGGGCGAGTACCTGATCGCGCACGGCGTGGCGCCGGCCGATTTCAATTCCTACGGGTCGCGCCGCGGTAATCACGAGGTCATGGTGCGCGGTACGTTCGCCAACGTGCGCCTGCGGAATCGCCTGGCGCCGGGCACCGAAGGGGGCTGGACGCGGCATCTGCCGAGCGGGCGGGTCATGACCATCTTTGCCGCGAGCGAGATCTACGCCAAGGAAGGCGTGCCCTGCGTCATCGTGGCCGGGGCCGAGTACGGCTCCGGGTCGAGCCGCGACTGGGCGGCCAAGGGGCCGCGCCTGCTGGGCGTGCAAGCAGTGCTGGCGGTCAGCTTCGAGCGCATTCACCGCAGCAACTTGATCGGGATGGGCATCCTGCCGTTGCAGTTCGCCACCGGGCAGTCGGCGGACAGCCTCGGCCTCACGGGGGAAGAGACCTACGAGATTCCCGGCGGGGCGACGTTGGAGCCGGGCGGCACGGTCGAGGTCACCGCGGCCAGTGCCGATGGCGGGAAGCGGCGGTTCCCCATGACGGTGCGCCTGGACACGCCGATGGAGGTGGCCTACTACTGCGACGGCGGCATTCTGCCGTACGTGCTGAACCAACTGGAGGCCAACGGCGGCACCTCCTCCGCCACTGGGTCGGCCGGCGCGACGCTGGAAGAGTGCTGAAGGGCGTTGATTAGCGCGGGTCCCCGCGCGACGCGCGCCCCGCGCACTAGCGACCGACGGCGCTCAGGGCGGCGTCGAAGCGGCGGATGAATTCATCCACATCGCCGGTTGAGATGTTCATGGGCGGCGAGATGCGGATGACGTTGCCGTAGAGGCCGCCCTTGCCCACTAGCAGGCGCTGATCGCGGCAGTGGGTCAACAGGGCGTTGGTTTCCTTCGCCGCCGGCTCCTTGGTGCGGCGGTCGCGCACCAGCTCGACACCCATGAGCAGCCCGAGGCCGCGGACCTCGCCGATGAGGGCCTGCTTTTCCTGCAGGCTCTGGAGTTTGGCCTTGAGGTAATCGCCAACCTTTTGCGTGTTCTCGAGCAAGTGCTGCTGCTCGATGAACTCGAGCACGGCACTGCCGGCGGCGGTGGCCACGGGGTTGCCGCCGAAGGTGGAGATGGTCAGGCCCTTCAGCGCGTCGGCGACGTCGGCGCGGGCCACGGTGACCCCGATGGGCATGCCATTGGCCAAGCCCTTGGCCGAGGTCACGATATCGGGTTGCACGCCCCAGTGCTCGATGCCGAACCATTTCGAGCCGGTGCGCCCCCAGGCCGTCTGCACTTCGTCGCTGATGAACAAGCCGCCGTGCTTGCGCACGATCTCGGCCACGATGGGGAAATACTCGGGGGGCGGGGTGATGAATCCGCCCACGCCCTGAATGGGTTCGGCGATGATGCCGGCCACGTGCCCAGAAGTGGAGGTGCGGATGAGCTCCTCGAGATCAGTGGCGCAGCGCACGCCGCAGTCGGGATAGCTGAGCCCGAAGGGGCAGCGATAGCAGTAGGCGTTGTGGGCGTGAATCACGCCCGAGGGCGGCAGCGGGCCCAGGCGCCAAGGAGCATGGCCGGTCAGCGCCATGGCCATGGCGGAGCGGCCGTGATAGCCGTGGCGCAGGGCGATGATCTCGCTGGAGCCGGTGAACAGGCG
>JBOGKL010000379.1:0-7594 GCA_050745525.1 Terriglobales bacterium
AGTCTTGCCAGAGCGCCCGCGTGACCGCCATGGCAAGGAACGCCAGCCAGTTCATCGCGCCACCTGGCTGTTGAGACGCCGACCCAACCACCGCCCCAGCCCCCGCGCGATCCAATGATTCCACGGCGGCCGCGCCGGCACAGGCGGGGGAGGCTGGAGCGCGCGCCGCTTCCGCCGCCAGGCGTTAAAGACCCCGGACGCCACCGGACCAATCAGGTTCATTCGGGGCATCGCAATTCCTCTCAGCTTCATCCTACGCCGGCTCGCCGGCGGCCCCGCGTTAAACTTAAATTCTGCCCGCTTCTATGGTCTTGCCGTACGTCCGGGAGCTACTCGACACGCTGGCGCGCCAAGGCCCGCTGGCCAGGGCGATCTCTGCCTCCGACGCTGGCGAGCGCGTGCTGCTGCGCGGCCTGACGCCTTCGGCCCAACTTTTAGCCGCCGCCCAACTGCGTCAACTCACCCGCCGCCCCGTCGTGCTCCTGGTGGCTGACAACCTTACGGCCGAGGACTGGCGCGACGCGCTGGCCACCTTCGCCGATCTCACCGGCGCCTCCACCGGCGAGGAAGATCGCCCGCTGGTTCTGCCCACTTTCGCCGTGGACCCCTACGAGGGTCTGTCCCCGCACCCGGATGTGCTCGAACAGCGTGCCCTCGCGCTTTGGCGCTGGGTCGAGGGCCTTCCGCTTCTGATTGCCCCCGCCGTGGCCGCCGCCACGCGCCTGCCCGGCCCCGATTACTACCGCCGCCTGGTGCGCCGCTTGCGACAGGGCGACATCGTGGACCTGGGCGGCTTGGCCGAGCAGTTGCAATGGATGGGGTACCAGCGCCAGGACCCGGTGGAAATGCCGGGCCAATTCTCCATTCGCGGCGGCCTGTTGGATGTCTTCGCGCCGGAAGCCGCGCACCCCATCCGCCTCGAGTTGTTCGGCGACGAGCTCGAGTCCATTCGCGAGTTTGATGCCGCGACGCAGCGCTCGGTCGGCGCCGTCGAGCAGGCGCTGCTGCTGCCGTTGACCTCGCTCCCGCTGGCCCCGCATCTGCGCGACCGCCTTGGTCCCTCGCCCGCCCCAGGCTGGGAGTTTCGCATCGCCGGCCTCGAGGGCTTCTCCCTCAGCCTGCTCGACCTCGCCGCGCGCCCGCTGCTGCTGGTGAGCGAGCCGGAGGCGGTCGAGGCCGAAATCGAGCGCTGGTGGCAGCGCTTGCGCCAGCGCTACCGTCCCGAAGCCGGGCCCGACCCCGAGTCCATCTTCTTCACCCCGGAGCAGGTGCGCGAGCGCCTGGCGCGCGCCCCCGTCATCGAAATGCGCGAGCTGCGCATCGAGCACGTGGACCTGGAGGCGGAGGCCCTCGAGCTGGGCGCGCCCGTCCAGTCGCCCGCCACGGTTGTGGATTATCCCTCGCGCCCCGCGCCGCGCTACCAGGGCGCCGTGCCCCGCCTGGTGGCCGAGACGCGCGAGGCCTTGGCGCAGGGCGAGCGCCTGCTGTTTCTCGGCTCCAATCCCGGCGAGGTCGAGCGCCTGGGCGACTTGTTCACCGAATACAAGCTGCCCTTCCAGTTCGGCTCCCGCTCCCGCCGCTCCGGCGCCGATTACCTGTCGGAAAAAGCCTACTTCTCCGCCTCCGGCGCCGCCGCCATCATTGCCCAGGGCAAGCTGGCGCAGGGGTGCACATTCCCCGGCCAGCACTTCACCATTTTCGCCTTCGACGACCTCTTCCCCGAGGACGCGCTGCGCGCCTACGCTCCGCCAGCCCGGCGCACCAACATCTCCACCTTCCTCAGCGATTTTCGCGACCTCGTCCCCGGCGATTTTGTCGTTCACGTCGAGCACGGCATCGGCCGCTTCGTCGGGCTGAAGGATTTCGACGCGGCCGGAGCCGGCCCGGCCGAGCGTCAAGCGGGTCGCGTGGCGCAGCCACGCGGGGCCCCGCGCCAGATAGTCGAGGCCCGCGCCGGGGAATTCATGATCCTCGAGTATGCCGAGGCCGCCAAGCTCTACGTCCCCCTTACGCGCATGGACCTGGTGCAGAAATACCGGAGCGCGGAAGGAGCCGCGCCGGGGCTCGATCGCCTCGGCGGCACGCAATGGGCGCAGCGCAAGGGCCGTGTCAAGCGCGCCCTGCGCGACATGGCCGATGAGCTGCTCAAGCTCTACGCCGCCCGTCACGCCGTCCTCATTCCCGCCTGCGCCCCCGACGACAACGTGCAGCGCGAGTTCCACGACGCCTTCCCCTATCTCGAAACCGACGACCAAGCCAAGGCCATTACCGACGTCCGCCAGGATCTCGAAAGCACCCGCCCCATGGACCGTCTCATCGTCGGTGACGTCGGCTACGGCAAAACCGAAGTTGCCATGCGCGCCGCCTTCAAAATCGTGGCCGAAGGCCGCCAGGTGGCCGTCCTCACCCCCACCACGGTGCTGGCCTTTCAGCACGAGCAGACCTTCCGCCAGCGCTTCCGCGCCTTCCCCGTTTCCGTCGAACTCCTCAGCCGCTTTCGCACCCGCTCCCAGCAGCGGGAAACCCTCGAGCGCCTCGCCACCGGCAAGTGCGACATCGTGATCGGCACCCACCGCCTGCTTTCCAAGGACGTCAACATCCCCAACCTCGGCCTCGTGGTCGTGGATGAAGAGCAGCGCTTCGGCGTCCGCCACAAGGAACGCCTCAAGCAGTTGAAAAAAGAAATTCACGTCCTCTCTCTCTCCGCCACCCCCATTCCGCGCACCCTCAACATGTCGCTCGCCGGCCTGCGCGACCTGTCGGTGATCGAGACCCCGCCCCGCGATCGTCTCGCCATCCAGACCGTGGTCGCCGCCTGGAGCGAGACCCTCATCGCCGATGCCATCCAGCAGGAGCTGGCGCGCGGCGGCCAGGTGTATTTCGTCCACAACCGCGTGGACAGCATCTGGGACCTCGCCGCCTTGTTGCAACGCCTCGCACCCTCGGCCCGCATCGCCGTCGGCCACGGGCAAATGCCGGAGAACGAGCTCGAGCGCGTGATGCTCCGCTTCGTTCAGCACGAGGCCGACATTCTCCTCTCCACCACCATCATCGAGAACGGCCTCGACATCCCCCTGGCCAACACCATCATCATCAATCGCGCCGACCGTCTCGGCCTGAGCGAGCTCTATCAACTCCGCGGCCGCGTCGGCCGTTCCAACCGCCGTGCCTACGCCTTCCTATTGATCCCGGCCGAGGTCGAACTCTCCGCCTTGACCCGCAAGCGCCTGGCCGCCATGCGCGAGTTCAGCGACTTGGGCGCCGGCTTCAAAATCGCCGCCCTCGACCTCGAGCTGCGCGGTGCCGGCAATATGCTCGGCGGCGAGCAGAGCGGCAACCTCGATGCCGTCGGCTTCGATCTCTACGTCCAGATGCTGGAGCGCACGGTGCGCGAAATGAAGGGCGAGGCCCCCGAGACGGAAGCCGAGGTCCAACTGCATCTCGGCCTCGACATCCGCATCCCCCCCGAGTATGTGCCCGAGGAGAACCAGCGCCTGCGCATGTACAAGCGCCTGGCCGAGGCCGAAACCGAATCGGCGCGCGCCGATGTGAGCCGCGAGCTGCGCGACCGCTACGGCCCGCCGCCGGCGCCGGTCGAAAACCTCCTGGCCTACGCCGCCCTCAAGCCGCGCTGCCGCCAGCTGGGGCTCATCGCCCTGGAGCGCCACGGACAGGGAAGCAGCGCCCAACTCTGGCTGCGCTTCTCGCGCCAGGCGCACGTGGACCCGCAGCGTATCGCCTCTCTGGTCGCGTCCGCTCCCGGCGCGCAGTTCACCCCCGAGGGTGTGCTCAAGCTGCCCTTTGCCGCCACCGGCGCCGCGGCTATTCTCGCCGCCGCCTCCGCCCTCCTCGACTCCCTCACGCTGGAGCCGGCCCCGCACCCCGCTTGAACTGCGTCGGCAGCGAGGTCGCATGATCTTGCGTTTCCGTTTTGGGGTGCGCTCCATCGAACAAAAACGGCCCAAGTGGATCGCAAAGCGACCGCAAGTTGTTGATTCCGCTTGACTGCGCGTGAGACACGCATGAGGTGCCCCGATACCACTCTCGATGGGCCCGGGGGCGTGTCGGGTGCCCGACCGTCGGGCTTCGGTTCACATTGTGACAAAAGGTAATCATTTACGCCGTGAGGTATAGATCTCTCGTGTGATTCGATGCAAGCTTCGCCTTCCGGGTTGGTGACCCCGCGAAAATATATTTGGCGCCCGTGCGGGAGACTCTGTTAGCGTGATCGCGAGAGGTGGAGTTGTAAGCGGTTCCACTGGAGTTTTGCAGTCTCGGCCTCTCTCGTGTTCGCCGGAGCCCTGGCGGGGCAGACAGTTCCCGGTTACCGGATGGGACCTCCTCTACGACCGGCAACTATGTTGATATCGCGGGGTCGTATTCCGGTTGCCCGTCATACAATGAAGGCCCGACGACCACTTACGTGCAGGCCAGCCGCGATAGCTACATGGTGACGACCGACTTTAGCGGCAACAACGTAACGGCCTATGATTCCGAAGGCGACGAAGGGTGACCTGCTCTCGAAAAACTGGTCCCAAACCGAGTACGATTTGACCGCTTGGGCTGGCCTTGCCGGCCAGCCCAAGCGGAGGGCCAGATGAAGGTGAATCGGTTCAGCGAAGATCTGACCCAAAACCCGAAAACTGGCACATCCTTGATTAGTGTTTTTGGTCGTGCACGTGCCGTGCCTTAGTTTTCCGGCGGGGTGGTGAGGGCCGAGGCCGATTGGACGCCGGCGGTCATTTCCGGCAGTATGCCCAGCTTCCGGTAGACGGGGCGGATCGCCTCGCGCACGGCCGGCAACTGCCGGGTGAACCAGACCGCCCCCAGCATGCAAACCACGCCGTTGAGGATGAGCGTGTGCGGGGCGCCCATGTGCTCGGCCAGCCATCCTGCCAGCAGGCTCCCGAACGGGGCCATGCCCACGAACGCCATCGTATAGAACGCCATCACACGGCCCCGGTTTTCGTCGCTGGCCACTGTCTGCAGGATGGTGTTGGTCGAGGCCATCTGCTGCATCATGCCCAGGCCGGCGACAAAGATGAACGGCAGCGACAGCCACAGCCAGCGCGAGAACCCGAAGGCAAACAACCCGGCGCCGAATATCACCGCCGACATCGGCACCACCCGCGTCAGTCCCCGCACCGAGGGCCGCGCCGCCAGCCGCACCGCTCCCACCAGCGCCCCCGCGCCCGCCGCGCCCAGCAGGAACCCCAGCGTGTGCGCGCCCCCGTGCAGGATGTTCCCGGCAAAGAGGGGCATCAGCACCGAATAGGGCATCCCCACCAGGCTCACCAGCGCCAGCAGCAGCAGCAGGTTGCGCGCGGGCGCAAACCCGCTCACGAACTTCCATCCCTCGCCCAACGCCTCGACCATCGAGCTGCGCGCCTGCGCCACGCGTGCCGGCAGGTTCGTCATCGCCAACAGTGAGGCGATCACCGCGATGTAGCTGACGCCGTCAATGAGGAAGCAGTAGCCCTCGCCCCACAGCGCGATGATGAAGCCTCCCAGCGCCGGTCCGATCAGCCGCGCCAGGTTCACCATGCTCGAGTTCAGCGCAATGGCGTTGCCCAGCGCCGCGCGCCCCTCTACCATCTCCACCAGAAACGACTGCCGGCCCGGCATGTCGAAGGCGTTGATCAGCCCCTGAAAACAATTCAGCGCGATGATTTCCGGGATGGTGATGTGGGTCAGCGCCAGCGCCGCCAGCGCGAACGATTCCACCATGGCCAGCGACTGCGTGATCACCAGCAGCGGACGGCGCGGCAGACGGTCCACCCACACGCCCGCGAAGGGCGCCAGTATAAAGGTGGGGATCTGGCCGGCAAAGGCGACGACGCCGAGCAGGATGGCCGACCCGGTGAGCCGGTACACCAGCCACGCCATCGCCGTCCGCGTCATCCACGTGCCGATGACCGACAGGCCCTGGCCGCCGAAATACAACTGGAAGTTGCGGTGCTCGAGCGCCCGCACCGCCCGCCGCCACCCTGGTTTCATCATTGATCGCGGGCGCCCAGCGCGGCTGGGCCACGCGGCCCGCTCTCCAAGGCCGACAGAACGCTGCGCCGGGGGCCCTGGTTCCCCGGCTCCGCTGCTGCCCTGATCGCTGAGTGGCGATCGGGGTGGAGGGCTGACTCTGCCAGTACTGGCGCGTAGCTGAGGCGATGCAGCGGGGTCGGGCCCCAGCGCGCCAGCGCGGCCAGATGCGGCGGGGTGCCGTAGCCCTTGTTGCTGCCCAGGTGATAGGCGGGAAACACCGCGTCCCAGCGCGTCAGCAACCGGTCGCGATATACCTTGGCCACGATCGAGGCCGCCGCGATCGAGATCGAGCGCGCGTCGCCATGAATGAGCGGCCGCTGCGCGCCCGGCCAGTCGAGGGTGACCGCATCCACGAGCAGCAGGTCCGGCACCGGCTGCAGCGCCGCCACCGCGGCCCGCATCGCCTGCCGCGAGGCCTGCAAAATGTTGATCGAGTCAATGCGGCCGGCGTCGCAGGCGGCAATCCCCAACGCCAGCGCCCGCGCCGCGATCTCGCGGCTCAGCCGCTCGCGCTCCTCCGGCGGCAGCAGTTTGGAATCGTTCAGCCCGCGAATGCGGTCCTGGGGATTGAGAATTACCGCGGCTGCCACCACCGGCCCGAACAGCGCCCCGCGCCCGACTTCATCCACGCCGGCGATGACGGCGAACCCCTCGCCCTGCGCCTGCTTCTCGAAGGCGCCGGTGCAGCGCATGGCCGCTTACGCCTTGGCGGATTTGGTATCCGTGGCCTCGCGCAGCCGCGCCGCCTTGCCGCGCAATCCGCGCAGATAATACAGCTTGGCCCGCCGCACGCGCCCGCTGCGCACCACTTCGACCTTGTCAATCACGCGCGCGTTCACCGGAAAAATGCGCTCCACGCCATGGCCGAAGGAGATCTTGCGGACCGTGAACGAGCGCCGCGCCCCGCGCTCGTTGCGCGCGATGCACACGCCTTCAAACGCCTGCACCCGCTCCTTGTCGCCTTCCTTGATCCTCACGTGCACGCGCACCGTGTCGCCGGGACGAAACGGCGGCAGGGCCGTTCCCGCTTGCTGGTCAACAAACTTCTGGATCGCTGGTTTCAAACTCATGGGGGCACTCCCGGCGAAAAATGGAACCTCTAGTGTAGCAGACCAGCAGTGCTTGATTGGCGCGGGGCCCCGCGCGACTGCGCCGCGCGCCCCACTTATGCTCGACCGGGCCGGGGCCCCAGCCCGCCCTGCGCCTGGCCCAGCAGATCGGGGCGCAGGCGCCGGGTTTTCACCTGCGCCGCTTCCCGCCGCCAGCGCGCGATGGCGGCATGATCGCCGCCGCGCAGCACCTCCGGCACCGGCCAGCCCTGAAACTCCACCGGGCGCGTGTAGTGCGGACAATCGAGCTCGCCCGGCGCCGTGAACGACTCGTTCACCGCCGATTGCGCATCGCCCAGCACGCCCGGCACCAGCCGCGCCACGGCATCGAGCACGCAGGAGGCAGCCAGCTCTCCGCCCGAGAGCACGAAGTCTCCAATCGAGACTTCTTCGTCCACCATGTGCGCCGCCACCCGCTCATCCACGCCCTCGTAGCGGCCGCAGAT
>JBOGKL010000380.1:0-6666 GCA_050745525.1 Terriglobales bacterium
CGCCTCACTCCCGCCCGATTCCTTCCAACCAGCGCCAGAAATTCCCGCTCCGCCGGAACAGAAGGTGGTATCACGCTGGCCCACGGAAGAGCAATGGAATCAAGAACATGGCTTTGGCCCAGAGACACTATTGGCACCTTCCACAGCGGCACCTGCCGCCGCCGCAGGGCCCCATCAGTCCTCTCCGCAGCCTCCAGCAGCGCCAAGCAGGCAGCGCCTAACGCCGTTTACCGGGCCATGGTAGAGGCCACGTGGGTCCCGGCCAGCGGTGAGGGCGCCAGCTCAAGCTGATAAAGCAGCGCGTAAGTAGCGATCCAGTGCGTTTCCAAGTATCCGGCGGTGTCGAGGTGCTTGAAAGCCTCGGTGGCGTGAATGGCGGCCAGGCGGTCCAGCACCGGGATGCGCGCATCGCCGCGCGGGAGCGCGTCGGCAATGGCCACCATGGCGGCGGCGCGGGAAAATGCCAGGCCCAACAAATGCGACTGGCCCGCCATTTGCGACTTGATCATTTTGGTGGCGTCAAAGGGAGTCACCAGCGGCCGGAATTTGGCCGAATAGACCTGCGGCATGAAGTTGTTGTACCAGGAAACAAATTGCGCCTGCGGCAGCAGGCGCGACATCAGCGCACCTTCGGCCAAGCAGGGCGACAGGAATGAAACGCCGGCAGGCTCGTAGGCGGTGGGACAGTCTTGATCGTGCCCGTAGAAGCGTTGCGCCGTGGCCACGATAGCGGCGTGCAGGGCGGTATCGTGGGCCGTCTCGGTATAAGGAAGCATCAGGTCCATGTCAAAGGCGGTGTTGGGATGGACACCGATGCGCACCGGGGTGGGAAGATGGGTCAAATACGTGGCCAGGTTTTTGGAGAGGAACTGCGCGAACGGCGCCATGTTGGCGGCCCACTTCTGCGCCTGCGGGTCCTTCCAGCTCAGCAGCGCGCCGTAGAGCTTCAGCACCCAGGCCTGACCGTAGGGCCGTTCGAAGCGCTTGGAGTGTTGGAAGTAGGCCAGCTCGCCCGCCAGGTTCGATTTTTGCAGATGGCTGTTGAGCTCTCCGCGCATGAGCGGCGCCAGCGGCAGATTGGGGAAGCGCTTGAGCAGCGTCACCAGCGTCCAGGTGGAGTTCACCGAGGAGTGCCAATCGAAGCAGCCGTAAAAGGCGCGGCGCTTGGCATAACCCGGCAGGAGCTGCGTGGTGCCGGAGGACTGCCAGAGATAGCCGCGTCGGCGGGACGGGGCAGCCGGCGCAGGCGCGGCGGCGGAAGCAGCCGTCTTCTTGACGCCCGCGGTGGCGCTCGGCGGTTCAAACGCGCTGAAGGGGGTGAAGGGCGGCGCCTGAATGTGATCGAGGCAGGAAAGCGGGTAGGCGGCCAACGTCATGGCATCCATCTCGGTAAGCGGAGGCGCCTGCGCGGCGGGCAGGGTCTCGAGGAACGCCTGCACCGAGTGTGCCCGGGCCGCAGGCATGGGGGCCGCGGCGGCTGATGTTGCGCCCCCGGCAGCGGCCGAGCCGGGAGCCGGTTTTGCCGAGCAGGCGCCGGCCGCGAGCGCCAGGGCGCAGGCGGCAGCAGAGGCCATGAGCTTGGTGAACGAATTCATTCCAACTCCAATCCGCGGGTTTCCGGCACAAATAACGCGCTGACGGCGGCCAGCGCAAAAGCAATGCCGCACAGGCCAAAGGCTCCCGCGAGCCCGTGTTTTTCTCCAAACCCGCCGATCAACAGCGGTGCAAAGGCGCTGATGCCGCGGGCGACATTGTAAGAAGCCCCCAACGCGGTGGCGCGAATCGGGGTCGGAAACAACTCACTGCCCAGGATGCTGGAACCGGTGAAAAAACCGGTCCCAAAAAACGCCACCAGCGAGGCGGCAATCAGGATCATCGCCGGCTGGCGCGCGGCTTCAAACCAGGGCACGAGAACGGCCGCAATCGCCAGGTAGACGACGATGCTGCGCTTGCGCCCCCAGCGGTCAGCCACCACGCCGAACAGCAAATAACCGGGCAACATGCCGCATAGGTTCAAGATGAGGAGGAATTCGGTGCTGCCCACCAGGCCAAAGCCGCGGCCGCCGTGCGCAACCGGGAGCATGAGATAGGCGGGCAGCCAGGTGAACATGCCCCACCAGGCGAACATGCCGCAAGTGTTCATCGCGAGCAACGCCAGCAGTCGTGGTGTGGCGCGGCGCCAAAGCTCCGGATGCGGCACCTTGGGCGGCTTGCCGCGCTGCTCCTTCCACATCTCCGGCTCCGGCACGCCGTGCTGGATCCAGAGGGTGACCAGCGCGGGGATGACGCCCACGAAAAACACCCAGCGCCAACTGGCGTGCGCCAACACCAGGCCGGCCACCAAGGTGGCAAAGGCGTAGCCAATCGCCCAACTGCTCTGCACAATGCCCAAGGCGCGGCCGCGCCAATGCGTGGGCCAGGTCTCGGCCACTAGCGCCGCGCCGGCGTTCCATTCCCCGCCCATGCCCAGGCCCAGGAAAAAGCGGAACGTGGCCAGCATGGTAATGGTGGTGGAAAAGCCGGAAGCAAACGTGAACAGTGAATACACCAGGATGCTGACGCTGAGCATGCGGCGGCGGCCGAATTTGTCGGCCAGCAGGCCGATGATCAGGCTGCCGATGGCGGAGGCGATCAGGGTCAGGGTGTTGAGAAAGCCGGCGGTGGCCTCGCTCATCCCGAAGGCGGTGATGAGGTGGGTCAACACCAGCGAGTACAACATCACGTCGAAGGCGTCGAGCATCCAGCCCAAGCCCGAGGCGACTAGCGTCGAGCGTTGGGCGTGGGTGGTCGCCTTCCAACGGAAGGGCGGCGGCGGCGCGCTCCCGACGCCGCCGGGCACCGGTCCCCGTGGTGGCGGAGCGGCGGGAGAGCTAATTGGATCGCCGGAACTCAATGACCGTCCGGCATGGGTGCGATTTTAGGCTCGGAACTGGGCAGAATGGGCCGCTTGCGATTCTCCAGCCAACTCACGCCGGCCGCGGTCGCGTGTTGATCGCGGCTGATGCGCAGCTTGCCCTGGGCAAGGTAGTCGAGGTGAACCATGTCGTAGGCAAACCCGGCCGAGGCCATCAATTGCATGTATGCGCCATGCGCGGTTTCATCGGGGGCTTCGGTGTAGCCCTGATCCCAGGTGACGGCGTTATTGGCTCCCTGTCCAGCCATGCCGGGGAAGCGGCTCGTGGTGCCCGTCAGCGACATATAGATGCGAATGCCGTCCACGATGGGCTGCTGCATGTTGTCGGGCTGGAATTTCTGGCCCCAGCGCTCGTAGCGCGCGTCCATGCGATTTTCAAGCCCCAGCAGGCCGGGGACTTTGCGCTCCGCCAGCACGATGCGGTCGCGCAGGGCGTAGGCAATGGCCTTGGAGTAGTTGTCCGGGCTGTCGTCGCGCTGATAGCCCAGGCTGGTAAACCAGCCGCGGGGCAGATACCAGGTGCGGCCCGGGTTGGCGCCGTCGCGGCTTTGCACCCAGGCCGCGTACTCGCTGAACGGCTGCACCCATTCGTGCGAGGGATAGCCGTGCGGGTTCAGGAAGGCATCCGGATTCCACCGTTCCAGCAAAAGCCGGCGGGTGCGCGATTCCGGATACACCGGATCAATCTGCCCTTGGCCGCTCGAAACATCGGCCGCCAGCGAGCCGTGATACGCCAGGTGCAGCAGGTTGTCGGGCATGATCTTGTCTTCGATCACGTCCATCTTGGCGCCGTCGGGGTTGTCAATCGGATGCAGCACCACGTTCACCTGACGCAGCAGGCGATGATAGGCCGGCTCGGTCACCAGCAGTTCCGCCAGCCGCTCCACGTGACTGGTGCTCGAGGGTTCATCGGCGTGCTGGCGCGCCGAGTAGACGATGGAAGCCTTCCAGGTGGTCTCCTTGGGCCACGAGATCAGCTTCGAGGGGTTGCGGTCCATGATGTCGGCCACCCAGATGACCTGTCCCAGGTAACTGCGCCCCATCGAGTAGACGTTCACGCCCGGATACTGCGCCAGCCGGGCCATATTTTGCGCGCTCTCGGCCGGCCCGATCGGATCGTGCCACTGCACAAAATACTTCTGACCCGCCGGCGTCGCCATGGGCGTGACGTCGGCGATCTGCGGCCGCGGGTGCACCGGCGACTGCACGTTCCAGCTCACCAGGTAGCGCGCCTGCGGAGCTTTTGGATTTTGGCCGAGCGCTCGCGGCAGTTGCAGCTCAACCTGCATGTGCTTGAGATCGGGATAGTCCAGTTCATCGGGATAGATTCCGGCGGCGTGGAAGGCATCGAGCCAGTGCAACTCGCCGCGTGCTTCGTCCACGGCGAACATGCTGCTCTGCAGGCGCTGCCGTCCCTCGAGTTTTTCCCAAGCCGCCATGTCGTAGTGCAGCTTGTCGGCCGGCAGCATCCAGGTCAAATCCTCGACCCCAGGCGTGCCCGCCTGCACCCGCGCCGCGATCAGGCGCGGCTGGTAGGCGCCGCTCATGGTGGGCAGATTCCGCAGCTTCTTGTGCGCGTGCCCCTGGGCGTCAGTCCAGCTCAGGCTGACGAGCGGATTGGGCGCGGCCTTGCCGAAGAAGTTGATCTTTACCAGCCCGTCCTGCCCATCGCGCGAGGGATGGACGACGGGAATGATGCGGCCAACGTAATTTTCCGGCCGTCCGTTTTCCAGCTCGCCCAAGGTGTCAATGAACGTCTCGGTGGAGTAGAAGGTGTCTTCCTGCAACGCCTCCAGCGAGGAGATCCGTTCCTTGTCAATCCCGAGGTTGTAGTTGGGCTCGGACAGTGTGATGTCCATCTGCAGCGTGTCAAACGGCGGTACGTACTGCGGCCGGATCTGTCCGTGCGCCTGCGCCATGATGAAGCGGTAGACGCGGGGCAGGGTGATGGTCTGGTAGGCGTGCCAGAATTTTTCGATGTCGGTTTCGATGCGCTGGTCCAGCACCACCTGCGAGCCCTCGCTCATGTGTACCCAGCCGGTGTCCACCTGGACTTTTTCATACGTCGGCATGACGTTGAAGTAGGGCTGCATCACCGTGTGCACGGAAAAGGTTTTCTGCAGCAGCACATTGCCGCTGGCGTCGTAGGCGGTGACCCGGTAGGTCGGAGCGGGCGGCGGATTCTTGGGATCGACGAACGCAATCTGGAGCGGCGATTCCACCGGGGCCGAGTCGTCGAACATGGAAAGATGAATGTCGGCCAGCGGCATCGGCACCTGTTTGGCCAGAATCGCATCGATCGGATACAGCTCGTCCACCCAGCGGGCGGGCGTGTACATGTCGCGCAGCCCGGTCTCGTCCACGTCCTTGGCGCTGGCGATGTCCAGTTTGGCGATGGTGTGTCCCTGCGCTTCCAGCTTCGCCAACTGCGGCCCGATCACGTCGTGCAGCCAACTGTAGCCGGACTTGTAGGCGTCCAGCACGGTGATGTGCACCTGGGCGGGATTGGCCCCGGCCTTGGTCAAGATGTCGCTCAACTGGGCAGTCAGGCGCTGGCGTTCCTGCGGCCCTTCGCTTACTTCCGCTTCAATCGTCACCGGCTGGCCCGGCTGCAGTTTGGCCGCGGCGTTGCGCACGTCGTCGAGCAGCGTCGTGCCTTCCCAGGGAATGTGGATGGTTTGCGAGAAGGTGGGCTTGGCCTGATGAAACGGGAATTCCGGGTTGCTGTAATGGAAGTCGGGATCGGCATCGCAACAGCGGGTGCCGGCGCGCAGGCTGGCCGAGCTCACCGTCACCGGAACGTGCAGCTTCGCCTGCACCTGCTGCTGAATGAAGTTCGCCAGCTTCGGGTCCACGAGGTCGGCGTAGAGAGACACGTGCACGTTGCTGACCGGCTGCGAGCCGATCTGGCCCACCCAGCGGTTCAGGAAGAACATGCCGGCCGAGGCCTGCCCCACGCCCGAGTGCAGCGAGAAGAAGCGGTGCAGCGAGTAGCGGATGTTTTCGAGCGAGACGTACTGCTTGCCCACGCTCCACAGATTGGGGAAATGATCGGCGAGCAGGTTGAGCGCCGCCGCTTGCCCGGCGGCATCACCTTGTGTCAGCACCGCCGCGTTCTTGCCGAAGCTGTTGTCCACGATGCGCACTTCGCCCTCGCCGGGCGCCAGCGTTGGATCGGCTTGGGCGGCGTCAGGGTCGTTGGCCTCGAGCTTTTTCTCGATCGCCGCGGTCATGGCATTGTTGCCCGCCACCACCGCCTGTTGCTTTACCTGCTTCAGGTTGGCGCTGCCGGCCGGGGAAGCCACAGGCAGCGTGATGCCGACGGATTCCAGGCCCATGCGCGCGGCCACGTTGGCCATGGCGATGCCGGCCACGCCCGCCGGAACATAGAGATGCGCCTTCAGCACGGCCGGGACCGGAACCGGGCCACTTTTCCCGAACAGGCCCTGGTCAGTGTAGACCTTGGCCAGATCGAGCCCCTTCATGCCGCCCGCCGGAGCCGCACCGGCCCCAAACCCTCGGAAGCCTCCACGGCCCGGCGCTGGCGGAGCCGGAACAGCCGCGGCTGCCGTGCCCGCCGCCGGCGTTGGCGCGGGCGCAACATGCGGATGAAATGGCTTGGGGTTAATCGCAGTGATCGCCTGTCCGCCCAGCACGAACAACTCATGCACGGCGGCCAGATGATCGCCGGCAAAGGCCTGACTCAGTTGCGCTGCCGTAATCGGGCCGGAGGCGGTGAGATAGGCCTTGTC
>JBOGKL010000381.1:0-20837 GCA_050745525.1 Terriglobales bacterium
CGTTGAGAGCGGTCACCTTGCCGCTGCGGTGGGCGGCTATCTCGTTCTCCATCTTCATTGCCTCTACCACGCAGATCAGGTCGCCCTCGGCGACCTCGGCGCCCTGCTCGACGGCGACTTTCAGCACGGTGCCCTGCAGCGGCGAGGGCAGCGACTCGCTGGAGGCGCCGGCGGCTCCCCCAGCCTTGCGCTCGCGCTTCGGCGGTTTCTTGCCGCCCGCGGCCGGCGCCGCGCCGGCCGCGGAAGAGGCCGGCCTCGTGACCGTCACGGCGCCCATCGTCGGCACCTACTATGAGTCGGCGGCGCCGGGGGCGGCGGCCTTCGTCAACGCCGGCGACGCGGTGGCGCCCGGTCAGGTGCTGTGCATCATTGAGGCCATGAAGCTGATGAACGAGATCGAGGCGGAAACGGCCGGCACGGTGGTGAAGAAACTGGTGAGCAACGGACAGCCGGTCGAGTTCGGACAGCCGCTGCTGCAGTTGCGGCCACGCTAGCGCCATGTTCAAAAAGATCCTGATCGCCAACCGCGGCGAGATTGCGCTGCGCGTGATCTGCGCCTGCAAGGAACTGGGCATCCGCACGGTGGCCATCTACTCGGAAGCCGACCGCCACGCGCTGCACGTCCGCTTCGCCGACGAGGCCATCTGCGTGGGGCCGCCGCCGCCGAAGCTGAGTTACTTGAACGTGCCCGCGGTGGTGAGCGCGGCCGAGATCACCGACGTCGAGGCCATCCATCCCGGCTACGGCTTCCTCTCGGAAAACGCCAACTTCGCCGAGGTGTGCGAGGCCAGCCACATCAAGTTCATCGGTCCGCGGGCGGAGGTGATCCGCCTGATGGGAGAAAAGCAGCAGGCGCGCACGGCGGCGAAGAAGGCGGGGCTGCCCGTGCTGCCCGGCTCCGAGGGGGTGCTGGCCGACGCGCAGGAAGCGTGCGTGGTGGCCGAGCGCGTCGGCTATCCGGTGATGATCAAGGCCTCAGCCGGGGGCGGCGGACGCGGCATGCGCGTGGTGCGCACCGGCACGGAGATGGAGGCGCTGTTTGCCGCGGCCCAAACCGAGGCCGCCAACGCCTTCGGGTGCGGCGACCTCTACCTGGAAAAACTGGTGCTCGAGCCGCGGCACATCGAGTTTCAGATTCTCGGCGACGAACACGGCCAGGTCGTCCATCTGAGCGAGCGCGAGTGCAGCGTGCAGCGCCGGCACCAGAAGCTGGTCGAGGAATCCCCCGGTGTGCCCGTGACCGCCGCCTTGCGAAAACAAATGGGGGCCGTCGTGACCCAGGCCATGCGGGCCATCGGCTACAGCAGCGCCGGCACCATCGAGTTCCTCATGGACAAGAGCGGGGAGCTGTACTTCATCGAGATGAACACGCGCCTGCAGGTGGAGCACGCGGTGACGGAGATGATCACCGGCGTGGATCTGGTGAAGGCCCAGATCCGCATCGCCGCCGGGGAAAAAATGGCGAACCTGCTCACCGTGCCGGAAGGCGCCACCGGGCTGCTGCCGCGCGGGCACGCCATCGAGTGCCGCATCAACGCCGAGCACCCGGTGACCTTCACTCCCTCGGCGGGCAAAATCACCGCGCTCAACCTGCCCGGCGGCATCGGCATCCGGGTGGATTCGGCCGTCTACGCGGAAGGCGTCGTGCCGCCCTACTACGACTCGCTGATCGCCAAGCTGGTAGCCTACGGCAACGACCGTGCCGAGGCCATCGCGCGCATGCAGCGGGCGCTGGACATGTTCGTGGTGCAGGGCATCGAGACCTCGATTCCGCTGCACCGGAAGATCCTGGCCGACCCGGACTTCCGCGCCGGCCGACTCTCGACCGCCTTCATGGAGCGCTTCATGCCGGTGAAGACGGCGCGCAGTCACCCGCCGGCGGCCGGCGTCTAACGTGCCCGATGCAGCCGCTGTATCCCATCCTCGATGCGGCGCAGGCTTCGCTTCACGGGCATGATCTGGTCGAGGTGGCGCGGGGGTGGGCGGGGCTGGGCCTGGGCATGCAGCAGTTGCGGGCCAAGTCGCTGCCCGACGGCGAATTCCTGCGCCTGGCGGACCGGTTGGCCGGCATCGTGCCGCAGTTGATCATCAACGACCGCGCCGACATTGCTTTGCTGGCGGGAGCTGCGGGCGTGCATTGCGGGCAGGAGGATCTGCCCGTGGATTTAGTCCGGCGGCTGCAGGCTGAGTGGACCGTCGGCCTCTCTACGCATTCGCTGCTGCAGGCGCTGGAGGGGCTGGCGCAAGCGCCGGACTATTTGGCCGTGGGACCGGTCTTTGCCACGCGCACCAAAGATAATCCCGACCCGGTGGTGGGCTTGGACCTGGTGCGGGCGGCCAAGCGTGAAGTTCTGATGCCGCTGGTGGCGATCGGCGGCATTGGCATCGAGAATTGCGCGGCCGTGTGGGCGGCGGGCGCCGATGCAGTAGCCGTCATTGCCGGCCTTTGGTCGGCGCCGGATCCCATCAGCGCTGCGAGCCAGTTCCTGCTTGCCTTTGCACGGGTTTCCTGCCATAGTCCCGGATAAAACGTCCCGGAAATAATCAGGGCACTGCCGCCCCCGTCCCACAATTTCTCATGGCCACCGATCGCGCTACTCCGCACACGGCCGGCGATACCGGCTCCGGCACGGTCAAAGCCCTGGGGCTGACCAGCGCCACCACGCTCGTGATGGGCGTGATGATCGGCTCGGGGATCTTCGTCGTTTCGCCGCAGATTGCGCGCGAGGTCGGCTCGCCCGGCCTGCTGATGCTGGTGTGGGTCATCACCGGCGTCATGACGCTGCTGGGCGCGCTCTGTTACGGCGAGCTGGCGGCCGCCATGCCCCAGGCGGGCGGACAATACGTGTACCTGCGCGAGGCGCTGGGGCAGATTTGGGGTTTTCTGTTCGGCTGGACGTTGTTCATCGTGATCCAGACGGGCACGATCGCGGCGGTGTGCGTCGCCTTCGGGAAATATCTGGGCGTGCTCTATCCGCACGCGATTTCCGAGAACAACTGGCTGTTCCATTTCGGCCACCTGGGACCGGTGCAGTTGGGCATCAACACCGAAGAGCTGGTGGCGATTGCGGTGATCCTGTTCCTCACCTGGCTGAACACGCGCGGCATCCGCTCGGGGGCGCTGGTGCAGAACATCTTCACCTTCGCCAAGATCATTGCTTTGGCCGGCCTGATCCTGATCGGCCTCATCGTGGCGCACAACGCCGCCGCCATCGAGGCCAACTTCGCCCACTTCTGGCACGACTTCTTCCACGGGTTTTGGGGGCACGGCATATACAACCTGAGCGGGGCGACGAACGGCAAGCTGGTCTCGACGGCCACGATCGTGGCCGTATTTGCCGCCCTCGTCGGCTCGTTGTTCTCCTCTGACGCCTGGAACAACGTGACCTACACGGCCGGGGAGGTGCGCAACCCGCGCCGCAACCTGCCGCTGTCGCTGGCGATCGGCACCATCGCCGTGACCGTTCTCTACCTATTGGCGAACCTGGCCTACCTGGCGGTGTTGCGGTTTCAACAAATTGCCCACGCGCCGGAAGACCGCGTGGCCTCCTCCATGCTGGGGGCGATCTACGGCCACGCCGGCGCGGTGCTGATTGCCGCCGCCATTCTGATCTCGACCTTCGGGTGCACGAACGGATTGATCCTGGCCGGCCCGCGCGTGTTCCAGGCCATGGCCAAAGACGGGGTGTTCTTTAAGAAAGCGGCGCAGTTGAACGCCCGCCGCGTGCCCGCGACGGCGCTGTGGATCCAGGGAATTTGGGCCTGCCTGCTGTGTCTGTCGGGCACCTACACGGATCTGCTGAACTATGTCATGTTCACCGAGTTCATCTTTTACATCCTGACCATCAGCAGCCTGTTCGTGCTGCGCCGCAAGCGCCCCGAGCTGGAGCGGCCCTACAAGGTTGTGGCCTATCCGTGGCTGCCGATCCTCTACATCGCGCTGGCGGTGTTTTTCGATGTCGTCGTACTATACGTATTCCCGCAGTACTCCGGAAGCGGGCTGGTGCTGGTGCTGATCGGGGTGCCGGTGTACTTCCTCTGGCGGCGGGCGGGAAAGTCCAGCCCGGCTCCGGCTGAGCTAAGCTAGGAACAATTTATGGGATTGAATCTACTCGCGCGCAAAGACGTTCACGCCATGCTGGCGGAAACCGAAGGGGAAAAGAGCGGCCTCAAGCGCACGCTCGGCCCCTTCAACCTGGTCACGCTCGGCATTGGCGCCATCATCGGCACCGGCATTTTCGTGCTGGTCGGCCCGGCTTCGGCCATTTATGCCGGACCGGCGGTGATCCTCAGCTTCATCGTCGCCGCCGTTGCCAGCGCTTTTGCCGGCATCTGCTACGCCGAGTTTTCCGCCGCCATCCCCATTGCCGGCAGCGCCTACAGCTATAGCTACACGGGACTGGGGGAAATCGTCGCCTGGATCGTGGGTTGGGCGCTGATCATGGAATACGCCTTCGGCGCGGCCACGGTGGCCGTGGGCTGGTCGGGCTACATCAACAGCTTGCTGCACAGCCTGGGGCTGGGCTTGCCGCCGGCGCTGTCGGCGGCCAACGGAACCCAGCTGGTGAGATATCACGGCTACTGGCAGGTCGCGGCGTCCGTCAAGGACGTGTCCGCGTCCGCGCTGGCGGCCCTGCCGCACGCCGTGGGCGCCTTCAACCTGCTGGCCTTTCTCGGCATTCTGATGATCACGGCGATTCTCATCATCGGCATTTCCGAATCCGCCAACATCAACACCGTGATCGTGGTGATCAAGGTCTCCGTGCTGCTGGTGTTCGCCGGCATTGCCATCGTCTTCCTCAACACCAAGGGCTGGAGCCACGCGGTGGCCAACTGGACGCCGTTCATGCCCTTTGGGTGGTCGGGGGTTTTCAAAGGCGCGGCGTTTATCTTCTTCGCCTACATCGGTTTTGATGCCGTATCCACGGCGGCGCAAGAATCGAGCAAGCCGCAAAAGGATATGCCGGTCGGCATTCTCGGCTCGCTCATCATCTGCACGGTTCTTTACATTCTGGTGGGCGGACTGCTGACCGGCATCGTGCCCTGGAACACACTGAACGTGCCCGATCCGGTGGCGCTGGGGGTGGGTGCAACGGGGCTGGTATGGGGCACGATCCTGGTGGATGTGGGCGCCATCTGCGGTTTGTCGTCCACGATGCTGGTGATGTTGCTGGGCCAGTCGCGCGTCTTCTACACCATGTCGGGCGACGGGCTGCTGTTCAAATGGGCCAGCCGCATTCACAAGAAGTTCAAGACGCCGTACGTTTCCAGCATCGTGGTGGGCGTCTGCGTGGCCATTGTGGCGGCGTTTTTCCCCGTGGACAAGCTCGCCGATCTCACCAACATCGGCACCCTTACGGCGTTCGCCATCGTCTGCGCGAGCGTGTGGGCGATGCGGGTGCGCGAGCCCAACCTCAACCGCCCGTTCCGCACGCCTTGGGTGCCCGTGGTGCCCATCATCGGCGTGCTCATCTCGATCGGTCTGATTTACGAGCTCACGACGCTGACCAAGATCGCTTTCCTGATCTGGCTGGCCATCGGCTTGGTCATTTACTTCACCTATGGGCGCAAGCACAGCGAGGTGCAGCGCGCGTTGCAAAAGGCGACCGCGTTTATTCCCGGCTCGGTCGGCAAAGGCAGGTAAGTAGCGGGGTTTGACCCCGGTCGCGGAACGGCGCAGAATACAGGCATGTTCTGCGATGCGGTGATCCGCGACGCCACCCGGCCCGGGCGGAGAGCGGAGGCGGACGCACCCTCCTCGCCCCTGATGGCACATGCCTTCGACCGGCGCTCGCTGCTGGACGAGTTGCGGGCCAAACACGTGCGCCTGACGGCGCAGCGCCGCGCCGTGGTCGAGGTCATGCAGCAAGCGAACGAGCACCTCGACGTCAACGAGCTGCTGGAACGGGCGCGGGCGCGGGGCGCCAATGTGGATCGCGCCACCGTGTACCGCACCATCGAGCTGCTCAAGCGCCATCGTCTCATCGACGAACTGGATCTGATGCACATGCAGGGGGAGAAGCACTATTACGAGGCGCGCACGCGGGGCGATCACGTGCACTTGGCGTGCCTGGGATGTGGACGCATCCTCGAGTGCGCGACCCCGTTGCTCGACTGGCTGAAGCTGGAGCTGGCCACGCGCACCGGTTTCGATCTGCGCGTGACGCGCCTGGAAGTGGGGGGATACTGCGCCTCCTGCCGGGCTGCGCGGGCGCGATCCGCCTCCAGCACCGCCCCCGAGCCGGCCCGTACTCTCCACGCCTGAGGCTTTGATGGCCGCGGTCCCCGCTTAGCGCGGCGGCGCCACTGGACAGGGCAAGGCTCCTCGCCTAGGCTAGGAGCAGTCGCATGGTGACCAAGGAGAACGAGAGCGGCCCTCCGCAGGCCACCGCCGCGCACGCGCGGGCGCGGAGTGCGCGTATGCTGCTCGCTTTGCGCCACTCGGTGCTGTTCAAGGTAACGGTGGGCTTGGGCGTGTTGACGCTCATCCTCGGGCTCCCCGCGCTATTTGGGCATGCGACCTTGGGCGGGTTTGGGGTGCTGCGAGGGGCGTTCTCCATTGCCGTCTTTATACTGCTGATTCGCGTGGTGCACTTGCTCGCCACGGAAACGCTGTGGCTGCTGCGCAATCGGCTGATTCTGGCCTACGTGTTCATGGGTGTGGTGCCGGTGCTGCTCATTGCGGGCATGCTGGCCATCGGGGCCTACATGTTTTACGGCCAGTACGCCTCTTACCTGCTGCTGAACGAGCTCAATCAGCACACGCGCAATGTGGGCGCGGTGAACACGCTGACGGTGCACGAGCTCGACCGTCATCCGGAACGCGAGCAGGATGGGCCGGGGCTGAGCCGCTATTACGCCAGCTATTACTTTCCGCGCGGCTACGGCGGGGTGCGTTCGTTCTTCTATTCCGGCGGCAAGCCGGTGACGCACGCGGCCGCAGGGTTCGGCACGCCCCCCACCTGGCTGCACAAGGGATTCGTCGGGCTGATCACGCGGAACCATCGCTACGGCATCGCCAGCTTCGGCATCACCGGCCAGCGCCGCCAACCCGAGCAGGTGCTGACGCTGTACTCGCTCTCGGAGCGCAACCTGGACACGCTGGCGCAGCCGCTGGGGCGGGTGTCGCTGGGGCTGGGCTTCGGCAGCAGCAGTGAAGGTGGCGGACCGGAAGGTCTCTCCAGCCAGGCGCCGCTGCGGCCCGCCAGCAGCATGTTCGATATCCGCATCAGCAGCTTTGCCTTTATTCCGGTCACGAACTGGGAGACAGGAAAGTCGGAAACCGTCATCGCCACCATCCTCACCCGCCCGTCGCTGCTGAACGATCAACTCTTCGCCAGTCTGCAGGGCAGCAGCGCGCCCACGCAAGGGACGCGCTGGCCGCTGGTGGTTCTGGGCATGGTGGCGGTCGGGTTTTTAATCATCGAGTTCTTCTCTCTGATTGCCGGCATCCGCATGACGCGCACCATTACCGGCGCGGTGAACGATCTCTACGTCGGCACCGAGCACGTCAACCGCGGGCAGTTCGACTACCGCATCCGCGTTCGCACGCGCGATCAGTTGGCGGCCCTGGCGCACAGCTTCAACACCATGACCTCTTCCATCGAGCGGCTGTTAGCGGAACAGCGGACCAAGCAAAGCCTGGAAAACGAGCTGGCGATCGCGCACGAGGTGCAGACGCAGTTGTTTCCGCGCGTCCCCCCCCAAATGGCGGGCATGGAAGTCGCCGGACGGTGCCTGCCGGCGCGGGTGGTCAGCGGCGACTATTACGATTTCCAGCAGTTGGGCCCGGACAGCTTGAGCCTGGCGCTGGGCGACATTTCCGGCAAGGGGATCTCGGCGGCGCTGCTGATGGCCACCATCGTGGCCGCCATGCGCGCCTATCAGCCGAGCATGGCCGACCGTACGGTGAGCGTCGCCGCCGCGGGCGGCGGGGGAGGGGAGAGCAGCGCGGGCGGCGAGGAAGTGAGCCCGGTGCGGCTGCTACAGCGGCTGAATTATCAGTTGTATCACTCCACGCCGCCGGAAAAGTACGTCACACTTTTTTACGCCATTTACGACGCGAAGCAGCGTGAGCTGCGTTACACCAACGCCGGCCACCTGCCTCCGGCCGTCATCGGCGCCCGCGGGGTGCGACGGCTGGACCGCGGCGGCATGGTGGCCGGGCTGTTCGAGGACGTGAGCTTCGAGGAGGGCCGGCTGCCACTGCAACGCGGCGACCTGCTGGCGGCCTGGAGCGACGGCATCACCGAACCGGAAAACGAATACGGCGTCGAATTCGGCGAGACGCGGCTGCTGCAAATGCTCGAGCTGCACCGCGAGCGGCCGCTGGCGGATATCCTCGACACCGTGCTGAGCGCGGTGTTGGACTGGAGCGGCGCCAGCGAGCAGGCCGACGACATCACGCTGGTGCTGGCGCGCCTGGTGGAATAGCCGCCTGCGCCGCCGAGGCCGTTCTTTGTATCGCTTGCGATTTAACCGGTTTAAACTAGTTGCATGAGCACTGTGTCCGCGTTTGAGGCCAAGACGCACCTGTCGCAACTTCTCGATCGTGTCGCGGCCGGCGAGTCCATCACCATCACCAGGCATGGCACGCCCGCGGCCGTGCTGTTGCCGGTAGCTACCGCCGCCCGCATGACCCACAGCGAGATCGTGGCGGCGTTGGACACGCTGCGGGCGCAAATTGGCCCTGACACGCTCTCCGTAAAGGAAATGGTGCGCGAAGGCAGGCGACGGTGAAAGTCGTGCTCGACGCATCTGTCGCACTGGCTTGGTGCTTTCCCGATGAGGTCAGCGCGGCAGCCAGGATGCTGCTGGTCAGCTTGCAGGGCGCGGCTTTGCGGGTGCCCGCCCTCTGGGCAACGGAAATCGCCAACGGCATACTGAGCGGGGCGCGGCGAAGACGGCTCCCGGCCGGCGTGCCCGAGCAGTTCCTGGCCGTTCTGATGCAGCTTCCGATCGAAGTGGTCCATGAACCATTTGAAGAACACGTGCGCCAAGCTGTGACGCTCGGCCGTGAGCAGAACCTGACCGCCTACGATGCCGCATACCTGGCGTTGGCGCTGCGCCAGCAGGCCGTACTGGCTACATTCGATAAGCAATTGCGCCGCGCAGCGATGCGGCTGGACATTGGTTTGCTACCTGCTTGACCCTCAGGCGCGGAGCGCGGCTTCGCGCCAGGCGGCCAGAGCGGCGGGCGTGCGCGTCGGCGCGCCGAGGCGGCGCATGCGGGCCAGGGCCAACTCCACGAAGCGAACGGGAAAGGCCGGCCCGAACTGCCCGGCATCATACAGCAACACGGCGGACTCGCCTTCAAAGGGCAGGGCCAGCGCCCGCCGGCGTGAGCCCGGCGCCACCGCGCGAGCCAGCAAGGCCGCCCATTGGCGCGGACGCAGATAGAGCCGCGTGAGGTGGTCGCTGGTCCCCCAAGCCATGTGGCGTTGGGCGGCGGCGATGTTGGAAACGAAGGCGGCACGGCGGCAGACGCGCGCCAACTCGGCCAGCGCATTCCGCGCCGCCGCCGCTTCGCCGTATTGCAGCACCCCGTTGCAGTAGACCAGGTCGAAACTGGCGTCCGCAAATGGCAGGCGGGCGCAATCGCCGCGCACAGTGGCTTCGCCACCGTAGGCGCGGCGGGCGCACCCGGTGGCGTAGCGGCTGCCATCAAGCCCGACCGCCATCAGGCCAAGATCGCGGCGCGCGTAGGCGGCCAGGGCCCCTTTGCCGCAACCGGCATCGAGCAGCGTTGCCGCGGCGGTGAGTTCGGCGAGCGTGGCCAGTTGCGCCTCCACCACGGGGAAATAGTCCGGGTAATAGCCGTAGCCGCGCACCTCGTCGCCGCCCTTCAGCCCGGGCAGAAAATCCGGGTCTTCAAAGTACTGCTGTTCGAAGGCGGAAATCACTGCCCGTCCGGATCGCGGCGCAGGTCGCGCTTGTGTTTGGCCGGCTTGCGGCGCGGATCGGGCACGGTGCGCGCGGCCGGCACCGTGCCAATACGCGCGCGCGACATGGTCTTGACCAGCTTGCTGGCGGTCAGCGGCTTAGGCGCCTTTTTCTTCATCCTGAAGTTGATGATACAAGCTCGTTCCAGAACCGCCGGACCAGCGCCAGCGGCAGGCCGACCACGTTGGAGTAGGAGCCTTCGATGCGGGGAATGAAGCAGGCGGCGCGCCCCTGAATGGCGTAGGCGCCGGCCTTGTCGCGCGGCTCGCCGGTGGCAACATAGGCGTCAATTTCCGCCGCTGACAAGGGGGCGAAGGCGACCCGGGTGACCTCAACCGCGCACCGCTCCTGCCCATCGCGCAACAGGCACACGCCGGTAAGCACGTCATGCGTTTGTCCGGCAAGACGGGTCAGCATGGTCCGGGCCGCGGCATCGTCGCCGGGCTTGCCAAAGACTTCTCCGTCCAAGGTCACGACCGTGTCGGCGCCGAGAACGCAGATACCGGGTGACGACGCCGCAATCACGGCGGCTTTGGAATGCGCCAGCCGCTGTACGTAGGCGGGCGCGGGCTCCTGCGGCATCCGGGTTTCGTCCACGTTGGCGGGCCGGACCTCCACCTCCCAGCCGGCCGCCTCAAGCAGTTCGCGGCGGCGGGGCGAAGCCGAAGCCAGAATCAGGCGCCGAGGTACCGTCATGGCTGCGCTTGCGCCACTCTTCCCCCATTTGGGGCCGAAGTAGTCGCCGCGGGCTGGCGGCGATTGCGCCAGGCCTGCCACGCGAGCAAGGCGTAGAGGGGAACGTACTCGGCAATCACCCCGGCTTCACTCGACCCGACGGCATATGCCCATAGCACGGCGACGGAGAAATACAGCCACGCTGCTTCGGGGAAAAACACCATCAGCGGCAACAGCCAGAGCATGAACCAGGGCTGAACCTGCGGCAGAACCAACAACAGCGCCGATACGACGAGAAAGCCCGCGCGCAACGGTTCGACCCGGCGGCGGCAGACAAACACCAGCACCGCGATCACCAGCGCGCAGGCGAGAATGGCGCCGGCGTGCGTGCCAAACCATGCGCGTGCGATGACATACAAGCTGGCGTTGAACGGGCGCGCGCCGGCTGCGCGCACGTTGCGCACGATGTCGCCGAGCACAAACCTGCGGCTGGCGAACCAGAACGGCGCCGAGACCACGACAGCGAGACCGATGCCCCAGCGCAGGCTGCGCGCCCAGCGCTTCCCTGCCCCCACCAGCACCACCGGAATCAGCACCACGGCGTACCAAAGGCTGGTGGCGGCAGCGGCGATACTCACCCCCGCGGCCCGGGCGCGGCGATCGCACCATCCCAGCCCCAGCAGCACCAGCAGCGCGGCCACCGGCTCCAGATGTCCATTGCCCGCCACCTCGAACACGGCCAGCGGTGACCAGGCATAAATCAACGCCCATTCCGGCCGCAGCCCGCGCCCCCGCAGCATCCGCATCAGCAATAAAATGAGCAGCAGGTCGGCGGCGACGAACAGGATCTTCCCCGTGCGCAGGCCCGGAAACCAGTTGTAATCCCAATGCAGCAGCAACTCCGCGAGCGGCGGGTGCGCGGCCGCACGCTGGGGCGTGGGAACGGAGGCGTCGGCGGGCGTGCGGATGGGATCGAACAGGTGATTCGCGGGCGCATACACATAGGGATTAAAGCCCGCGTGTTCGATTTTGCCGTCCCAGTGAAAGCGCCAGAGCTGATGCGAAACCGCAGGCGTGAGCGGCAGCAACGTCAGGCGAAAGACCAGCGCCGCGGCGAAAATCAACCAGGCCGCACTGCGTCCCAGGGGCACCCCGGCGCGCCGGGAAACCAGCATCCAAACCGCGATCAGGTAAACTATACCTGCCGCTGTAAGCCAAAGCAGGAGCCGCGGCAGCGGCATGGCCGCACTGTGCCAGACCACGTACACGAACACCGCCTCCAGCAAGACGGCGAGCGCGATGAGCGCGGATAGGCGTAATCGAATGGGCGAAATCCCCACGGGTTTCTCTAGCCTAGCATTGGCGTTGCTGGGCGGCACCGGCCTGTGGCAGACCGGAGCCCAGCACGGCGGCGGCCTGCTGCACTATATCCAGACCGAGCTGCTGAACCGCACCTTCACCGTGGGACAGGCCAATCTGCCGCTGTATCAGGCCAACGGCTTTGATATGGCGCTGCTCATCCCTTACTTTGTGGTGCTCGGGATTCTCGCCTGTTACGGCTTCCACCGTTACTCGCTCGTGTTTCTCTACTACAAGCACCGCAAGCGGGAGACGCAGGCACCGGAACACCGGTTCGCCGATCTGCCCTTCGTCACGGTGCAGTTGCCGATTTACAACGAGCAGTACGTGGTGGAGCGGCTGGTCGCCTCCATCAGCCAACTGCGGTACCCGCGCGACAAGCTGGAAATTCAACTGCTCGACGATTCCACCGACGACACCCAGGCCGTGGCGGCGGCCGCCGTGGCGCGCGCGGCCGCCGCGGGCGTGCCCATCGTCTATCTGCACCGCAGCAATCGCAACGGATACAAGGCCGGCGCGCTCGATGCCGGCATGCACGCCGCGCGTGGCGAGCTGATCGCGATTTTCGACGCCGACTTCGTGCCCCCCGCCGATTTTCTCGAGCAAACGGTGCACTACTTCACCGATCCCAAGCTGGGCATGGTGCAGACGCGCTGGGGCTATATCAACCGGGATTATTCCTGGCTCACGCGGGTCGAGGCCATTCTCCTCGACGGGCACTTCGTCATGGAACACGGCGGGCGGCACCGCGCCGACCTGTACTTCAACTTCAACGGCACCGCCGGCGTGTGGCGGCGCCAGGCCATCGCGGATGCCGGGGGCTGGGAACACGACACGCTCACCGAAGACACCGACCTGAGCTATCGTGCGCAGCTTAGCGGCTGGAAATTCGCCTACCTGCCGCACGTGGTGTGCCCGTCCGAGCTGCCTGTGGACATGAACGCCTTCAAGGTTCAGCAGGCGCGATGGGCCAAGGGATTGATCCAGGTCTCCAAAAAAATCCTGCCCCGGCTGCTGCGGCGCAAGGACGTGGATGCACATCACAAGATCGAGGCTTGGTGCCACTTGACCAACAACATCAGCTATCCGCTGATGATCATTCTGTGTACGCTGCTGCTGCCGGCCATGATCGTGCGCTTCTATCAGGGCTGGTTCCAGATGCTCTACATTGACCTGCCCCTGTTCATCGCCTCGACCTGCTCGATTTCGTCGTTTTACGTGTTGAGCCAGCGCGAGCTGTACCCGCGCAAGTGGTTCTCGACGCTGCTGTATGTCCCCATGGTGATGGCCATTGGCATTGGCCTGACGGTGACCAACTCCCGGGCGGTGCTGGAGGCGCTGTTGGGCATCAAGACCTCGTTCAAGCGCACGCCCAAGTTCCACATCGAGAGCCGCGCCGACACGGCTGCCAGCTTGGCCAAGAAGAAAACGTACGCGCGCAAGGTGGGCTGGTCGCCGCTGATCGAGTTGGCGCTGGGGGGAATCTTTCTGGTTGTGGCCGCGTACGCCTGGCAGATGGAAAATTTCCTGACGATCCCGTTTATTCTGCTGTTCGTGGTGGGCTACTTCACGACTGGACTTCTCTCGATCTTTCAGGGACGCGTCAGCGGGCGAAAAAAGTCCCTGCCCGCGCCGGCAGCCCCGCTCAAAGAAGCTGCCAACGCCTGAAGGTCAGTACAGGTGGAAATTTAGCTCAATGTTGGCAACCACCGCGATCGGCTTGCCATTTTTATCGCGGGCGGGTGCAAAGCGCCACTTCAGCACGGCTTCCACCGCCTTCTGATCCAGACCGAGCCCGAGCGGCTGCACGACGGTTGGATTACTCACCCTTCCATTGGCGCCGATGACGACGCGCACGATGCATGTGCCCTGATATCGTGCCTTGCGCGCGGCGTCAGTGTACTCCGGATCGGGCTGATAAATGGCCACCGGGCCGGTCGCGGCGACCTCACCGGCCTCCACGCAATCCGGTCCGGTGCAATTACCGCCGGCCGAACCCGCGCCCATGCCACCCGATCCGCCGTGCACGCCTCCACCCGCACCCGGCGGACCGGCAACCGGACCGAGCGCGCCAAAGGTAGGCAGCTTTTGGTTGACGTCGGCAGCCAAAAGGGTCGGCGTAAACGTCATCGGGTGGGGATCAGGCGTCTGCACCAGCTTGGGCACCGCGATTTTCGGTGTGCCCCCACCCGACATGCGGATCATCTTCGGGATTTTTATGGGCGCGTTGGTGGTGGGAATATAGATGGTCTCTACGGTCAACTGTTTTTGCGGCTGAGTGTGGACCGCGTACCAGAACGGCAACAGGATGATGCCGATCACCACGACGTGGCCGCCCAGCGAGTACAGGCGGCTGGAGAGCGGCTTCGGGGGCGACCA
This sequence comes from Terriglobales bacterium, assembly GCA_050745525.1. Taxonomy (GTDB): domain Bacteria; phylum Acidobacteriota; class Terriglobia; order Terriglobales; family SCQP01; genus SCQP01. Next base: position 14,356 of record JBOGKL010000381.1, read on the forward strand.
AATGCTCTTGACCGGAATCGGCTTGGACTCCAGCACCAGATCAGGGGTCTTCTCCGGACGGAACACTTCCTTAATCCGGTGCGAGAACTCCTGCAAGAACGAGGGCTGATCGAGATGAAAGAGCTCGTCAGTCGGCTCTGGGCGCTGGTCAGGCATCAGCACGATCCTTTGGGACAGCCTATGTGGATGGCCAGCCCACTGCGTTATACGCAGTCTACCACGCCGGGGTTTCTGGATACATCAGGCTCAACGTCTAGCGAGGCCCCCGGCGGAGCGGCCTGGCGGCCTTAGAGAGCGGGCTGCGCGGCGAAGCCACGCTGGGCGCCCGAAATCAATAAAGGTGGAAGTTGACTTCGATGTCGGCCAAAACGCTTACGGGCTGGCCGTCTTTTCGCGCCGGTTGGAAGCGCCACAACATAACCGCCTCCAAGGCTTTCTGATCCAGCCCGAGGCCAAGATGCTGTATCACCTTCGCGTTATGGATGTGGCCATCGGCGCCGATAATGACCGCGACCACGACAGTTCCCTGGTACTTGGCACGGCGGGCGGCGTCGGAATATTCCGGATCGGGCTCGTAGATGGGGATCGGCTCGCTGACGTCGCCGCCGGCGCGGCATATTCCGCTTACACAGTTGCCGCCGCCGTTCGCCGTCGAACCCGGGCCGCCGGGTCCAGCGCCGCTGTGGCCGAAACTATTGCCAGGAGGTGCGGCTACCGGGCCGATGCCGGCAAGCTGAGGCAAGGGCACGTTAGCCATCGCCGTCTGCGGCGTGAGCTGAATCGGTGCCACAACGGGCTTGACCACCGTCGAGGTGGGAAGCAACTGCGGCGGCGCGGGCATGTGAACGGGCGCGCCTCCGCCCGCCAGCCGCTTCATCTTGGGCAAGGACGGGCCGGGAGCGTAGAGTGTCGGCACCAGCATTACCTGCTGCTTGGGCTGGATGTGGACGGAATGCCAAATCGGCAACAAGATCACCCCGATGACGACGGCGTGAATGGCCAAAGAACCCAAGCGCTGGCGGGTGCGGTTTTCGTGGCTCCAGATGTCCTTGACCGGAACCGGCTTGGATTCAAGCTGCAACTCGGGGCGGGGCGCGGGGTGGACCAGCTCGCGCAGTTCGTGCCACAACTGGCGCCATAGCGGCGGATTGTGCGGGGTCTGAAAATCAGGAACGAAGTCCATGGTCGCCACGAGCCCTGTAGCTGAGATGGTCCTAAGGGCTTGCGAGGTTGTAGTCCGCGGGCGTCCGCATCTGCCCCACCTATAATGGGTTGTGGCTGCCTCCGCCTATAAAGACACGCTCAATTTGCCGGTGACGCCTTTCCCCATGAAGGCCAATCTGGCCTCGAGCGAACCCAAGTGGCTGGAGCTCTGGCGTGAACTGGGCGTGTATGAACGCCTCCGGCAGATACGCCAGGGACAGCCGACTTTTGTCCTACACGACGGTCCCCCTTACGCCAACGGCGCCATTCATCTTGGAACGGCGCTCAATAAGGTACTTAAGGACTTCGTGGTGAAATCCAGGTCCATGGCTGGCTTCGATGCCCCTTACGTGCCAGGTTGGGACTGCCATGGGCTGCCGATCGAGATCAAGGTGGATCAGGAACTCGGTCCACGCAAGCGCGAAATGAGCGCTCTCGATATTCGCCAACGCTGCGAAGCCTACGCACGCAAGTACGTGGACCTGCAGCGGCAGGGGTTTGAGCGCTTGGGCATTCTGGGAAGCTGGGGTGATCCCTATCTGACGCTGAACCCGAACTATGAAGCCGCCATTGCCGAGCAGTTGCTTGGGTTCATCGCGAACGGTTACGCCTACAAGGGGTTGCGTGCGGTCTACTGGTGCATCCACGATCAGACCGCGCTCGCCGAAGCCGAAGTGGAGTACAAGCAGCACCGCAGCCCGACCGTCTGGGTGCAGTACGCATATGAGAGCGGCACGCTGCCGGCCGGGCTGGACGGCAAGCAGCTCCAAGCTGTCGTTTGGACGACCACGCCCTGGACCTTGCCGGCCAGCATGGCGCTGGCCTTTCACCCCGAGCTCGAGTACGTCGCCGTGCGCCACACCAACGGGCGCCTCTACATCACCGCCGCTGCGCTCATGCCGTCCGTCTCCGATGCCATCGGCGCGGCCTGGAGCGAATCCGAGATCGTCGCCCGCTTCTGCGGACGCGATATCGAGGGGGTGCGGTTTCGCCATCCGTGGCTGGAGCGGACGGTTCCGGCCGTATTGGCCACCTACATCACCACCGATCAGGGCAGCGGCATCGTGCACACCGCGCCCGGACACGGCGCCGAGGACTTCGCCACCGGAGAAAAGTACGGCTTGGACGTGCTCTGCCCTGTGGACGGGGCTGGAAAGTTCTTCGGTCCTGAAACCGCGCCCTTCACAGGCACGCAGATTTTCGAAGCGAATGCCGCCATTGTGCGCTGGCTCGCCGGGCGCGGCGCGCTGCTGGCGGAAGCGCCTCTGGAGCATTCCTATCCGCACTGCTGGCGCTGCCACCAGCCCATCATCTTTCGTGCCACCGAGCAGTGGTTCATCGGCATGGACCGCACCGGCGGAGCCGAGAGTTCACTTCGCCAGCGCGCACTCGAAGCAATCACCGGGGTCAGATGGATGCCGGGCTGGGGCGAAGAGCGCATCCGGCAAATGGTGGCGACCAGGCCCGACTGGTGCATTTCGCGCCAGCGCGTGTGGGGCGTGCCCATACCGGTGCTGGCCTGCACGAGCTGCCATGCTTACCTGCGCGATCCGGCCACCGATCAACGTATCGTGGCGACCTTCGCGGCCGAGGGCTCCAACGCCTGGTTCCGCAAGCCTGCGTCCGAGTTTGTTTCCCCTGACGCGCGCTGCGCGCGCTGTGGCGGCACGGCGTTCGTGCAGGAGCATGACATCGTAGACGTCTGGTTCGAATCCGGCTGCAGCCAGGCGGCGGTGCTCAACCAGCGCACCGGGCTGCCCTTCCCGGCTGACATGTACCTGGAGGGCGGCGATCAGTACCGCGGATGGTTCCAATCCTCATTGCTGGTGGCCGTGGGCGGGCGCGGCGCCGCCCCCTACCGGCAAACCCTCACCCACGGCTGGGTCGTGGATGCCGCCGGCCACACCATGCACAAGTCGCTCGGCAACGCCATCGAGCCGGATGAGATCGTCGCGCAGCACGGAGCCGAAATCCTGCGCGTGTGGGCGGCGAGCAGCGACTACCGCGAGGAGATCAGCCTTTCGCCCGAACTGTTGCAGCGGATCACCGAAGCCTACCGGAAGATGCGCAACACCTTCCGCTACGTGCTCGGCAACCTGCACGGTTTCGTGCCGGCGCGCGATGCCGTGGCCGACAATGATCTGACCGATCTCGACCGCTACATGCTGGGCCGGGTCGCCGAGATGGCGCGTGCCGTGGAACGCGAATATGCCGAGTATGCGTTTCATAAGAGCTGGCGGCTGCTGGCGGATTTCTGCGTGGTGGAACTGAGCGCATTCTATTTCGATGTGCTCAAAGACCGGCTGTACACGTTTGCCCCTCGCAACCTGGAGCGGCGCAGCGCCCAAACGGTGCTCTGGCGCTTGTTATGCACGCTGGTCCGGCTTGTGGCTCCGATTCTGTGCTTCACGGCCGAAGAAGTGTGGCGGGAAATGGCACGCATCGGCCTCGCCGGCAGCAATGAATCATTACGCGCCAGCGTGCATCTGCAAACCTATGTGGATGCCGCCGCTTGGCCACGCCTTGACGAAGAGCGGGAACGGCGCTGGGCGAGCCTGCGGGCATGGCGGGATGAGGCACTGAAGGCTCTCGAAGCGGCGCGGCAGGAAAAGCGCATCGGCACCAGCCTGGAAGCGCGCTTGGAGTTGCGCGCCGAGGGCGCGGAGCTGCAACTGCTGCAGGCCGAGCTGGCGCAGTTGCCGGCGCTGTTCATCGTTTCCCAAGTCTCTATCGCCCGGGGTGCCCAGGGGGAAAGAAGCGTCACCGTCGCCGGCGCCGCGGGTCGCAAGTGCGAGCGCTGTTGGAATTATTCTGAACATGTGGGCGAGGATGCCGTTCACGCCAGCCTGTGCGAGCGCTGCGTACGCGCGCTGGCGGAGACCGAAGCGGCGGTGGTCCGCTAAAGACAGGTGGAGGAGCAAAAACCTATGGCGCGCGCACTTGCCTGGCGATTTGTAGCGGTAGGGCTGGCGGTGTTCGTGGCCGACCAGTGGACGAAGGGCCTCATTGACCGCACCCCCTCCTACTTCGACCAGAGCGTCATCCCGGGTCTGTTCCGCATCGTACACACGGAAAATCCCGGCGTCGCCTTCGGGCTGTTCCAGTACGCGGCGCCCGCCTTCCGCGATGTGCTGATCAGCGCCTCCAGCATCGCGCTGGTGATCGTGCTGACGCTGCTGTGGCGCAGCCGCCAATCCGCGCGCACCGGATACGCCATGGCGCTCATCGTAGGCGGCGCCTGCGGCAACCTGCTGGACCGCGTACTGCACGGCAAAGTAGTGGATTTCCTGTTGTTTTACATTGGCAGCCACAGCTGGCCGGTATTCAATCTGGCCGATAGCGCGATCGTGGTGGGCGCAGCGCTGCTGATTTTAGAGATCTTGCACGAGCGCCCGGCGGCCCGCACCGCGCCCGCTCTGGAGGATAATGGGACAATCGCTCCGGCGAGCAATGACGCCAACCCGGCCGCCACACCCTAAGCGTTTATGTATCCGATCCTGCTGCAGATTGACCATTTCACCTTCCACACCTACGGTGTGCTGATTGCCATCGGCTATTTAACCGGCATCTACGTGGCGCGGCACTTTGCCCGCCGCTTCGGCCTGGATCCCGAGAAGATTTTCAATCTGGCCGTGTACCTGGCCATCGCCGCCATCGTCGGCGCCAAGCTGTTTCTGGTCCTGCAGGAGTTTCACTACTACGTGCACGAGCCGGCGGCTCTGCTCAGTTGGGGCTTTCTGGAATCGGGCGGCATCTTTTATGGCGGCTTGATCTGTGCCCTGATCGTGCTGACGTTGTACGTTCATCGCCAAAAACTTCGTTGGCTGGCGGTGGGCGATGCGGTAGCCCCGGGCGTGGCCATCGGCCATGGCATCGGACGGCTCGGCTGTTACTCGGCCGGTTGCTGCTGGGGGAAGGCCGCCACGGGGTTTTTCGGCTATACCTTCCACAACGCCTATGCGCACGCCACCGTGGGCGTACCGCTGGGAGTCGAGCTGTACCCGACGCAGCTCATGGGAGCCGCCGGCGGACTGGTAATCTTCTTAATCCTGTGGCGGATGGCCAAGCACAGAGCTTTTGAGGGCCAAATCACGGCCACGTATCTGCTCTGCTATGGCGTCTTCCGCTTCCTGGTTGATTTTCTGCGCTATTACGAGCCGCAGGCGATGCTGTTCCACGGGCTGATGACCGACGCGCAGTTGACCAGCCTGTGTATGATTGCCCTGGCGATCGGTATATGGGCGATGCGGGCACAACGGCGGGCGGCGGCGACGGCGGCGTAAGCGGGCGCTGGGCCTTCACGGACACAACGCCGGCGCGGCTCGACCTGTTTCTGCACCAACAACTGAGCGAGCACAGCCGGGCGCGTCTGCAGGCTCAAATTCGTGCCGGAGGCGTGCGCGTGAACGGAACCGAGACGCGCCGCCCCGGGACGGTGCTGCGCCCCGGCGATAAGGTCGAGATGAACCCCGCCGCGCTGGCGCCGGAGCCGGGGGGTCTCACGGCCGAGGCGATTCCCCTCGATGTGCTCTACGAAGACGCGGATCTGGCCGTGGTGAACAAGCCCGCCGGGTTGCTCGTCCATCCGGGTGCGGGGCAAAAAAGCGGCACCCTGGCCAACGCTCTGCTGTATCGCTACGGGCCGCTGCCGTCCACAGGCGGGAGCGAACGCCCGGGCATTGTCCATCGTCTCGATCGCGGCACCAGCGGCGTGCTCGTGGTGGCGCGCACCGAATGGGCGCAGGTGCGGCTCAGCCGCCAATTCCACGATCGCCAGGTGAGCAAATCCTACCGCGCCCTGGTGCATGGCATCCCGCACCCCGACCACGGTGACATCCGTCTGCCGGTGGGCCGCGACCGCCTGCGGCGGGTGCGCATGACTACGCGCCGGCCCGCGGCGCACGCGCGCAGCGCCCATACCGGCTACCGCCTGCTTGAGCCCTTCCCCGCTCCCGCGGCCACGCCGGCGGCGCAGCGCGCGGGTGCCAGCTTCAGTCTGCTGCACCTGGATCTGCACACCGGGCGCACCCACCAGATTCGCGTCCATTTGGCGGCCCTGGGTCATCCCGTCGTCGGCGACCGGCTCTACGGCGCCGCGACGGTGCTGGCCGGTCCCGGAGCTCTGGCCGGCTGGGCGCCGCCGCGGGTTCTGCTGCACTCCATCGCGTTGGAATTTATCCATCCCCGCAGCCACGAGCGTATGCGCTTCGAAGCCCCCTTGCCGGAGGTAATGTACGAACTCTGCACGCGGCTGCGCAACCATTGACGGGCGCGGGTGG
>JBOGKL010000382.1:0-2360 GCA_050745525.1 Terriglobales bacterium
CGCCGCCGCATGCTGCCGGGCAGCTTCTCTCTGCTGGTGATCCCGAAGGGGTAGCGGCAGGCAAAGGCAGGGAACTGCAGGTAAGGGCAGGAAGCGGCAAACCGGCGCAGCTTGCCCGGCTCCGCACTCCCTGCTTCGGCCCTCCAAGCCGCCCATCCGCCGCGCCTTCCCACTCCTCACTTCCCACTCCTCACTTTTCGCATCCCACTTCCCACGCTGTCAGCCCAGCGTGCGCTCCAGGTACGAGCGCGGCACCTCCACCCAGGCGGGCCGGTGCCGCAGCTCGTAGCTGAGTTCGTACACCGCCTTTTCCAGTTCGAAAAACCGCAGTAGCTCCGGCGCAGCCACCGCGCCGTAGCCGGTCAGAAATGCCGTCCGCGCCCGTTCGTGCCATCCCGCCGGCGCAGGCGCCATCGCCGCGGCGTAGTCCAGCGACCGCAGCATGCCGGCCACGTCCTGCAGCGCGCTGCCCTTGCGCCGGCGTTCGGCGATGGGCCGAACCGGCTCGCCTTCAAAATCGAAAATCACGAAGTCATTTTGGGTCCGCAGCGTCTGTCCCAGGTGGTAGTCGCCGTGAATCCGCGTCTTGTTCAGGCCCGTGGCCAGGCCCGTGGCCGCCGTGGTGTTCAAGGCTTTGCGCCACGGCCGCAGCAAGTCCTGATAGGGTGCCAGTTCGGACGCATCGAGCGCTGACCGCGCCCGCTCACGCCAGCGCGCCACGTCAGCCGCCGTCACCGGTTCGGCGGCGAATGCGTCGCCGGCCAGGCCGCCGAGCGCCTGGTGCAACTCGAGCGTGCGCCGCCCAAGCTGCCGCAACTCGCGCTCGAGTGTCGCTCCGGCGCGCAGCTCGCGCAGCACATATTCCCATCCGTCGCCTTGATTGGCGATGAACGGCCCCAGCACCGCCAGCGTCACCGCTTCGCCGTCCGCCGGTTGATAAACCGCCCGCCCCAGCGGCGCCGCCACCTGCGCGAACCCTGCCGCCGACAATGCGCGCGGCAGCTCGAACTCTGGATTCTCGCCCGCCTGCAGGCGCCGGAACAGCTTCATCACCCAGTGCGGCGCTCCGGCCCCATCCAAGTACAGAATCGAGGTGTTGCTCTGTTCCGCCCCCAGCGGCCGGCTCGCTCCCGCCCCCTCCAACGCCGCCAGCGGCTCGAAGGCCACGGCCCCGTGCGCCCCCTCCAGCCGCGCGCCCCGCGCCAGCAGGTTCAGCCACTGCGCCCGCGCGCCCTCCTCCTCCACCGCGCTCAGCAGGTAGTCGGCTTTACCTGCCGCCGTCGTCACCCGAATGATCTCCAGCGGCCCCGCTGCGTCGATTTGCTGCACCCCGCCTATCGCCTCGCCCTTGGCTGCGTACCAGCGTTGTTGCGGCAGCCAGGCCGCGAGCGCGTCTTGGCGGGCCCGATCGAGCTCCGCTAGCGCCATAGTGACAATTCTGGCATGCTCAAGCCAGCATGCGCCGGTGCATTTTTTCCCGCCCGCTGTTTTTTCTTGCCCTCGCCACTGGCGTCGCCGCGCAAGCCGTCGCTGTACCCCAAATCCCTTTCACCACCTTCATCCTCCCCAACCACATGCGCGTCGTGCTCTCGGTGGACCACGCCCTGCCGGTCGTGACCGAAACCATGCTGTTTCATGTCGGCAGCCGCGAGGAGCACCCCGGACGCTCCGGCTTCGCGCACCTGTTCGAACATCTGATGTTTGAGGGCTCCGAACATGCCCCCAAGGGCAATTTCAGTCACCTGGTCGAGGGCTACGGCGGCAGCTTCAACGCCAGCACCCACGTGGACTACACCTTCTTTTACGAGAGCGTCCCCGGCAACGCGCTCGAAACCGTGATGTGGCTGGACGCCGACCGGCTCGCCAACCTCGACGTCACCGCCGCCAATATGAAGAACCAGATCGCCGTGGTCGAGGAGGAGCGGCGCATCGACGTGGATAACGCCGCCTACGGCCAGTTCTACCTCCAGATTGCCGGGACCGCCTTCCAGAATTGGCAGAACGCGCATCCCGTGATCGGTTCCTTCAAGGATCTCAACGCCGCCACGCTCGCCGATGTGCAGGAATTCTTCCGCGAGTACTATGCCCCCGACAATTGCGTCCTCACCATCGTCGGCGATTTCGATCCGGCCAAAGTCCGCCGGCAGGTGGCACACTATTTCGCCTGGATCCCCAATCGTTCCCGCATCACGCCGGTGAAAACCGCCGAGCCGCTACAGACGGCGCAGCGCACCGCGATCATCCACGACCCGCAGGCCAAACTCCCGGCTCTCGCCATCGCCTGGCCAGGGCCTCAGCGCAACACGCCCGATTTTTACGCTCTCGTCATGCTGGGCCGTTTGTTGTTCAGCGGTCAGAGC
>JBOGKL010000383.1:0-4622 GCA_050745525.1 Terriglobales bacterium
CGACCAAACAAGCCGCGGATCTGCTCCATCTCAGCGACACGACGGTGGCCACCCATCGCGCCAACATCATGCGCAAGCTCAATCTCAACTCGCTCAGCGATCTCGTGCGCTACGCGATCCGGCATCAACTGATCACGCCGTAGCCTGCCGCAGTCTGCAAGGGCACTGGTGCTCGGCCGGCAATTCTAATAGAATGAACCCGATTTGACACGGGGGAATCATGGCAACTTGCAGGCTTCAGCAGTTCTCATCGTGCCACACCGCGCGCTTCGGCGTAACGGTGGTGGCGCTCTCTATCGGATTGGCCCTGCTGAGCGGTTGCAGCGGATCGCGCTCCGCCGGGACCGCTCCAGCGGCGGCCTTTACGCCTCCGCCGCTGTCCTCCGGTCCGGCGCTGCACCCCACCGATCTCTACCGCCTGCGCAGCGTGGGTCCAGTCGAGATTTCTCCCGATGCCAGCCGCGTCGCCTACACGATCAGCTACTCGGACCGCAAAGGCCGCCCCTACTCGCGCGTGTGGATCATGAATTTGGCCACGCGCCAGCAAGTGGAGCTCAACCATGGCGAGCCCGCGCGCGATCCCGTGTGGTCGCCGAATGGACAGACGCTGGCGTTTGAAGGCGGAACGGGCAAGCAGGTGGGGCTGTGGATTGCGCCCGCTGATGGCGGCACGGCCACCTACCTGGCGCCGGTCAAGGGGACGAACGATCCATTGCCGAGCGCCAGCCTGTCCCCCGTGTGGTCCCCCGATGGCACGCAAATTGCCTATATCTCGACGACCCCGGGCCCGGAGACCGCCAACGCCAATGGCGATCCCATGGTGATCACGCGCTATCTCTATAAGCCGACGGCGTCGGAAGGCCTGACCCGCTTCAACGACAACCGCCGTACCCATATCTTCGTGGTGAATGTGGCCACGAAAGCGGTGCAGCAACTCACGCGCGGGTCCGGCTACGAGCATTCGCTCGGCTGGTCGCCCGACGGCAAAACCCTGCTGTATGAAACCAACCCCAACCTCAACCCCGACCAGCACTTCACCTATAACGTCTTTGCTCTCGACCTGGCCAGCGATGCGGCGCGCCGGCTGACGCATACCAAGGGCCCCGAATACCACCCCGTGTGGTCGCCCAACGGGCAGTGGATTGCCTACACCGCCACCGTGCGCCCACTGACCTCGATGGAGACGACGGGTGAAGATACCCACGTATGGCTGATGCGCCCGGACGGCAGCGATCAGCACGAAATTGGCGGAGCCATTGATTACCGCCAGGGGCCGCCCGTTTGGTCGGGCGACAGCTCGGCCGTATACTTCACCATCCAGACTCATGGCGACGTAAACCTGGTGCGGCTGCCGGTCACCGGCGGGGCGGGCAACACCGTGGTGAGCGGCGGACGCGTCGGCGGCTACGGCGGCGGCTATTCCGTCTCTCAAAACAACACGCTCGCGTTCTCCTTTTCCAATGACCAGCACATGGCGGATCTTTTCGTCACCGGCGGACGCTTCGGCGCACGCGCGGTACGGCTGACGAACCTGAACCAGGACGTATTCGCCCACAAGCAGATCGCCCCGACCGTCGCGGTGAACTTCAAGAGCTTTGACGGTACTCCGGTCGAGGCTTTCTTGACCGAGCCGCTCGATCTGCCGAACGATCCGGCGCCGCATTCCCACCCCTTGATCGTGGACATGCACGGCGGTCCACATGGCCAGCAGGGGCCGGCCCTTTCGGCCGACCCGCAAATTTACGCCGGCCACGGCTACGCGGTGCTCATGGTGAACTACCGCGGATCCACCGGCTATGGCCAGAAGTTTGAGGACAAGATCTTCCGCGATCAGGACGGAGGAGAGGCCAAGGACGTGCTCTGGGGCGTGACTGCGGCCCTGCACGATTATCCCTGGCTCGATCCGAACCGCATGGGCCTGGAAGGCGGCAGCTACGGAGGCCAGTTGACCGACTGGATCATCACCCAGACCAACGAGTTCAAGGCGGCGATTCCGATCGCCGGCATCTCCAACCTGATCAGCTTCAATTACCTTTCCTACTACCACGACTATCTGGCCGTGGAATACGGCGGCTATCCCAGCCAGGACCACATCAACGACATGCTCTGGGACCGCTCGGCCATCCGCTATGTGAACCAGGTGCACACGCCGGTCATGTTCATCCACGGCTACAACGACAACGACGTGCCGACGGAAGAAGCGCAGCAGTACTTCATTGCGCTCAAGGACGTGGGCGACCCGACCGTCATGGTGCTGTATCCGCGCGAGGGCCATGGGCTGCGGGAGACCGGCCATCGCGTGGACGAAATGACGCGCGCCATGAAGTGGTACGACCGCTGGTTCCAGCCGCAGGCAGCAGCGGCCACTGCGGCGGCCAAGGCGCTGGCGGCGGCCGCCTCCAGCTATCCGCCGCATGCCGCGCCCATTACTTCGCTGACCAAATGACCCCGCCGGCGGTGGTATTGCTACTCCCACCTGGGATACTGGCGTATACTCCTCGCATGGCGGTGTTGCGGATCCTACGCGCCGATGACCATGAGATCGTGCACCGCGGTGTGCGCTTATTGCTCGGCGCGCGCGCCGATTGGCACGTCTGCGGCGAAGCGGCCGACGGCCTGGCTGCCGTGGATCAGTGCAAGTAGCTGCATCCGGACCTGGTGATCATGGACATCTCCATGCCCGGGCTCAACGGCATTGACGCCTGCCGCGAGATCCTGCACGCCCAGCCGCGCACCCAGGTCATGATGCTGACCGGGCACGACACCCAGGAGTTCGTCCAAGCCTCGCTCGATGCCGGCGCGCGTGCCTACGTGCTCAAAAGCGATCCGCCCGCCAACCCGATCTCCGCCGTCACCGCCTTGCGCGAGCGCTCGGCTTTCTTTTCCCCGCGCGCAACCTCGATGCTGCTCGAAGGCTACCACGCGCACTCTGCCGGCAGCTCCGAGGCGCAGACCAACACCTGTGACGCGGCGCCGGAACAACTCGAAGTTTGCCCCGAACCCGCCGCGCTGGCCGCCGTGGCCGTGCTCGTGGCCAGAAACAGTTTTCGAGGTGATCCGGGGGGAAGCACCTGAAAGGTGACATTTTCACATCTCATCGGGTATGTAAAGTATTCGCTTGAGACAGACGGGTCTCTCCGCAGGCGACAAAGATGACACGGACGGCACAGGCTGCGGTGCGGCTAGGAAAAACCTTCAGCGTCCGCCTTAATATCCCGCCGCTTTGTCCACCGGCGTCTCCAGCGCCTGCCCGGCGCGGAAGCGGCGCCAGTTGCGCACGAAGCAGCGCATGCCCACCTCGGTCCAGTGCGGTGCGCGCGTGCGGTCGGTGCAGTGAGGTGAGAGCAGCACGTTGTCGAGCCCCCACAACGGGCTGTCCGCCGCCAGCGGCTCGTGTTCGAACACGTCGAGCGCGGCCCCGCGCAGGCGCTGGGACCGCAGCGCCTTGGCCAGCGCCGCCTCCTCCACCACGGGCCCGCGCCCGACGTTGAGGAACAGCGCCGAAGGTTTCATGGCGGCAAAGGCGGCGGCGTTGAACAGGTGCCGCGTGGATGGGGTCAGCGGCAGCGCCGCCAGCACCACGTCGGCGCCTGCGAGCATCTCGAATAGCTCGTCCGGGGCGAACATGCGCTCCACGCCGCGCGTTTTGCCGCCGCCGGCCTCTGTCTTTCGCCGCAGCGCGTGGATACGCATGCCCAGCTTTCGCGTCGCCTCCGCGCACGCCCGCCCCACGCCGCCGTAGCCGGCCACGGCCAGCGTCTTGCCCGCCAGGCTGTCCACCTCGAACTGCTGCCAACGATGCGCGCGCTGCTGCTCCAGCATGCGCCGCGTCTCTTTATAGAAGAACAAAATGCCGTACACGGCGAACTCGGCCAGCGGCGGCGCGTAGGCGCCACGCGCGTTCGAGACCGCAACCGGCGAGGCGATCAGCTCGGGCGTCAGCAGCCGGTCCAGGCCCGCCTCAAACGAATGCACCCAGCGCAGGCGCGGGCCCGTGTGCGGCCACACGGCGGAAAACGGCGGCGTCCCGCCCGCCAGCGAGGAATAGAGAATGACGTCCGCCTCCGGCGCCTCGCGCGCAATGACTTCGGCGCTGTGCCCGATGATGACGGTGACCTCCGGCCCCTGGAGGCGCCGCAGCAGGCGCACCGCCGGCAGGCTCTCGGGCACAATCGCCAGCAGCTTCAGCGCGCTCGTTCCGCGCCGCTCACTCGTAGGCAGGCTTCTCTCCCGGATGATAGGTGCGATCGGTGTGCCCCTTCAGTTGCGCGGGGTAGTAATACACCGTGCGCAGGTTGCCCGTCGCGTAGCGCCCGGCCTGGTCCTTGAAGTGCGGCGAGTTGGGATGTCCGCTCGCTCCGCCCACCCGCACCGCGCGCGCGGTGACGCGGTGCGGCCCAAAATCAATCACCGCGATGAAGCTGTTGCCGCTGCAGCCGTAGATGCGCTTGGTCGTCAGTCCGCGGCAGGGCGCATACGAGGCCAGCGAACCCCAGGTCGCGGTGGTGTTCATGAGCGGCGTGGCGGGGAGGGATTCGTCAAAGAGGGGTTGGTCAATCGATTCGTTCTGCCGCTGAAAGAAGTTGACCTTGCCACTTGGCACGCGCGACCTGCCCCCGTAG
>JBOGKL010000384.1:0-3565 GCA_050745525.1 Terriglobales bacterium
CGGCGTGCTCGCCGGCGGCTTCATAGGCTTCGCCGGTTTCAACCGCAAAGAGCACGTTGCGCGGATAGCGGCGCGCCAGACCGGCGAACAACGCCGCCGCCGCGCGGTTGCGGCCGTCGCGGCGGTCCACCACGGCCAGCAGGACCTGCGCGTCCGTGCGGGCGTGACCGCCATGGAGAGCGACCTCGGTGATCTGCTGAATGCCGAGCTGCTTGTCGCCGCGATAGCCGATCAGCGTGGTGAAAATCTTGGCCGACCAAGGCAGGCTGCCGGCGACGTAATTCTGTATGCCGATGATCAGCATGGGATCGAGCCAGCCCGGTTGCAGCCGGTGCGCGATCTCGGCCTGGCGGCGGGCGTTTTTGGCATCGCTCAGCGCCTGCCAGTAGGCCTTCCGGACCGAGAACGCCAGGTTGCCGCGCAGACCCCAGGTCACGGCCAAATCGTAGTGGGACTGCGCACGGTTCGGACTGCGCGCGATGGCCGCCTGGGCGCAGGTTTGCGCCCGCGCCAGATCATGCTCGATGGCGGCGACGGCGCTCGGATCGGCGGGGAGCAGCTTGCGCCTCAGGAACTCGTCGCCCTTGCCGTAGAGGGTGCTCTCGAGCGCGCCCATGCGGTACATCTCCTGATACAGCTCCGCTTGGGCAAGATGGTTCCAGGCGCCGGCGGAATCCGGCTTGGCGCGCGCGAGCTGCCGGAAGGCGGCGATGGCCTGGGGATATTCCAGGTTGTAGAAGTGATCGATGGCGCCGGCCTTGAGGGAGGCGAGATTCGCCTGGGAGGCGGCGCCGGTCAGCAGCGCCAGGGCCAGAAGAGGCGCGAATATAGGCATCGGCCTGCGGCGCGAGCGCCCCATGCCTTTGATCTTACTCGCGCGAGGTTTCGAGCACGGGCGCTTCGGGCTCGGCGGCGGCGGGGACTTCACGCTCAATGCGCATGGAGTAGAACGAGCGCCAGACGTAGACCAGCGTGATCAGGAAAAACACAAGCGCCAGCCAGTGCCCGACGGCGGCTCCATCGCGCGCGGTCAACGACACGGCCAACTCGACCGCCAGCAGCCCGAACAGCGTGGTGAACTTGATGATGGGGTTGAGCGCCACCGAGGAGGTGTCCTTGAACGGGTCGCCGACGGTATCGCCGACCACGGTGGCGGCGTGCAACTCGGTTCCCCTCTGCTTCAGTTCGGTCTCGACGATTTTCTTGGCGTTGTCCCAGGCGCCGCCGGCATTGGCCATGAAGATGGCCTGGTAGAGGCCGAAGAACGCGATGGAAATGAGATAGCCGATGAACAGGAATGGTTCGGCGAAGGCAAAGGCGAGGGCGGCAAAGAAGACGGCAATGAAGATGTTGACCATGCCCTTTTGGGCGTAGTTGGTGCAGATCTCAACCACCTTCTTGCTGTCGCTGGTGGAGGCCTTGGCCTCCCCGTCGAGGCGCATGCTGCTCTTGATGAACTCCACGGCGCGGTAGGCGCCGGTGGTCACCGCCTGCGTCGCCGCGCCGGTGAACCAGAAGACCACGGCGCCGCCGGCGAGCAAGCCCAGCAGGAACGGCGGATAGAGGATCGAGAGCTTTTCCAGGTTCACGGTCATGCCGTGGGTGAGGGCCATGACGATGGAGAAGATCAGCGTGGTGACCCCCACCACCGCCGTGCCGATCAGCACCGGCTTGGCCGTGGCCTTGAAGGTATTGCCGGCGCCGTCGTTCTCCTCGAGGTTCATCTTGGCGCGCTCGAAGTCGGGACGGAAGCCGTGATTCTCCTCGAGGTCGCGTTCGATGCCGGGGATCTGCTCGATCAGCGAGAGCTCGTAGATGGACTGCGCGTTGTCGGCCACCGGGCCGTAGGAGTCCACGGCCACCGTCACCGGGCCCATGCTCAGGAACCCGAAGGCGACCAGGCCGAAGGCGAACACGGCGGGCGCGTCCATCAGCCCAGGCGCCGACAACCCGGCGGTGGAGACCCAGTAGCCCAGCGCCATCAGACCGAGCACGATGAGGCCCAGCCAGAAGGCGCTAAAGCTGCCCGCCACGATGCCGGAAAGAATATTCAGCGAGCTGCCGCCCTCCTCCGACGAGGTCACCACCTCGCGGACATGGCGGGATGAAGTCGAGGTGAAGGCCTTGACGACTTCCGGGATCACGGCCCCGGCCAGGGTTCCAAAGCTCACCACCGCCGCCAGCTCCAGCCACAGGTTGGCATTGCCGGCGATGACCGGCACGAGAAACTTGGAGACGATGAAGGTGCCAATGATGGACGTGATCGCGCTCACCCAAACGAGCGAGGTCAGGGGCTTTTCGAAGTTGAAGCGGTCAGCGTGGCCAAAGCGCGCCTTGGCCATGCCCTGGTTGACGAAATAGGCGATGCCGGCGGCCAGCAGCATCACCGCGCCCAGCCCGAAGATCCAGACCAGCAGTTGCACCTGCACCAGCGTGTTCTTCACCGCCAGGACGATGAAGGTGATCAGCGCGACCGCCGTCACGCCGTAGGTTTCAAAACCGTCGGCGGAGGGGCCGACCGAATCGCCGGCATTGTCGCCGGCGCAGTCGGCGATCACTCCGGGATTGCGCGCGTCGTCTTCCTTGATGTTGAAGACGATCTTCATCAGGTCGGCGCCGATGTCGGCGATCTTGGTAAAGATCCCGCCCGCCACCCGCAGCACCGCCGCCCCCAGCGACTCGCCGATGGCAAAGCCGATGAAACACGGTCCCGCATAGCTGCCGGGAATGAACAGCAGGATGCAAAGCATGATCGCCAGCTCGAGCGAGATCAGCACCATGCCGATGCTCATGCCAGACTGCAAGGGAATGGCGTAGACGGGGAAGGGTTTGCCCTTCAGGCTGGCAAAGGCGGTGCGGCTGTTGGCAAAGGTGTTCACCCGGATTCCATACCAGGCGACGGCGTAGCTACCCAGAATGCCCAACAGGCTAAAGGCGAAAATCGTGGCCACCTTGGTGGCGCCCATCTGGTCGAAGTAGCCAAAGTAGATGAGGATGACCACCGCGATCAACGCTTCGAGAGCGGCGAGGAATTTGCCTTGCGTGATGAGGTAGGTCTTGCAGGTTTCCCAGATCAGCTCGGAAACCTCGCGCATGGATTGATGCACCGGCAGCCGGCGCAGGCGGGCGTAGGTGACCAGGCCGAACAAAAGCCCGAGAACGCAGATCACCAGGCTCCAGCCCAGGATGGTGGTGCCGCTGACGCCCAGGAATAGACCCTGATGGAGGTTGGGCACGACCAGGCGAATATCGCTGGCGGCGACCGGGGCCTGCGCCCAACTGGGAAGCGTGAAGCCACCCGCAGCGGCAGCGAGCAGCAGCGCTGCACGTAGGCTGCGGCGAGAGGATGCAGTCCTGGCCTTAAACAGAGTGGAAACCCTCCAGATGGGATCCGCGCAGCTTAACCCGCACGGGCGCCTTCCTACGATACCGCAGGCCCGAGACCCCCGCAACCAGTTGGCGGACCTTCGAGAACATCCGCGGCGCATTCGACCGGGCTGGGGCTCCGGGGCCCCGGCCCGGTCGAATGCCAAGCGGGTCGCGCGGCAGAGCCGCGCGGGGCCCC
>JBOGKL010000385.1:0-2381 GCA_050745525.1 Terriglobales bacterium
ACGAGGCGCATGGAAGGAGCGGGCGGGAAGATGTACTCCTTTTGCGCGATGTACACCTACAGAATGTCGTTCTGCAGCGTGCCTGAGAGCTTCTGCCAGTCGGCCCCCTGGCGCTCAGCCGCGACCAGGAACATGGCCCAGATCGGCGCCGCCGGGGAGTTGATGGTCATCGAGGTGGTGACGTCCTCGAGACGAATCCCCTGAAACAGGCGCTCCATGTCTTCAACGGAGTCAATCGCGACGCCGCACTTGCCCACCTCGCCGGCGGCCATGGCGTGGTCGCTGTCGTAGCCCATCAGCGTGGGCAGATCGAAGGCGACCGAGAGGCCAGTCTGGCCCTGCGCCAGCAGATAGCGGTAGCGTTCGTTGGTCTCCTCCGGGGTGGCAAAGCCGGAGAACTGCCGCATCGTCCACAGCTTGCCGCGGTAGCCGGTGGAGTGAATGCCACGCACGTAGGGCGGCTGGCCGGGTTCGCCCACCTCGCGCGCCGCGTCAAAGCCGGCGGGCAAATCCGCTGCCGTGTAGACGCGCTGCACGGGCACGCCGCTGAGGGTGGTAAATTCAGCCGCGCGCTCCGTTTTCGCTTCCGGTCCGGCCGCTTTCGGCGGATGCGTGGTAGAAGCCATCGCTTACCAGTTTAGGCCCGGCGAAGGGCCGGGGCAAGCAACCATCCGGTAGGTCAGCGCACATACACGGCCACGGCGCGCGGCGTGGGCGGGACGCGGTTCCAGCCCGCGGGAAACTGGTCGAAGCCAATCTCGAAGCTGCGGCTCTGGAAAGGCGGAATCGGCAACTGGTGGTTGTCCAGCAGCGTGCGCTGAACGGTCTCGATCGGCTTGCCGTTCACGTCATGAAACGTCAGCGCAACGATATAGCCGGTCAGCGTGCGAGGACCGTGATTTTCGAGTTGGCCGTCATAGTAGACCAGGCGGCCGGCCATCAGGCTGCGCGCGGCGAGCACTTGGGCGCCGGTGACGCTCACCTGCGCGGCATAGGCGTCGTTGCGCGAGCCCGCAGGCGGGTGCGGACGCGACGACATGGCCCAAGCCGCCACCACGAGCACGATCGTGACGGCACAGCCAATGGCGTAGGGCTTCCAATTCCGCTCCGTTTCCAGCGCCATTAGGAACTATTTTAAGACATTGATTGGCGCGCGACCGCGCTTCAGCGCCCGGCGACGGTCATGCCATCCACGCGCAGTGTGGGCGCGTTGACCGCGCCGCGGTACTCGAGATCGTTGCCGATGGCCGTGATATTTCGCAGCATGTCTTTGAGATTGCCGGCAATCGTGATCTCTTCCACCGGGTAGGTGAGCTCGCCGTTTTCAATCCAAAGTCCGGAGGCGCCGCGCGAGTAGTCGCCGCTCACCAGGTTGACGCCAAAGCCGATCAGCTCGGTGACGTAGAGCCCTTGGGACACTCCGGCGAGGATCTGGTCCGGCGCGGTGCCGCCCGCGAGCAGCGTCAAATTGCCGCAGCTCACGCCGGGTGCGCCCGCCAGCGCGCGGGCCGCATTGCCGGTTGAGACGAGGGAGAGCTTGTGGGCAGCGTAGGAGTTCAACAAATAAGACTGCAGCGTGCCCCCGGAAAGGATCACGGTACGGCGCGTGGGCACGCCTTCGGCGTCAAAGGGCGCCGAACCGAGCGCGCCGGGCACGGTGCCGTCGTCCACGAGCGTGAGCGCCGCTGAGGCCACTTCCCTACCCAGAGCGCCGGTAAGAAAGCTGGCCTCGCGGTAAATGGATTCCCCGCTCACGGCCTCGAGCAGATGGCCGAGCAGCGAACGCGCCGTGCGGGGATCGAACACGACGGGCACGCGGCCGGTGGAGGCCTGGCGCGCGCCCAGGCGGCGCAGCGTGCGCGCGGCGGCGGTGCGGCCGACATCTTCGGGCGACTCCAGCCCCGCGGGGCTGCGGGCCACCGAGTACCACCAGTCGCGCTGCATGGCGCCATCCTGCTCGGCGATGGGAGCGGCGCTGAGCGAGCAGGAGCTGCGCTGCACCTGGCCGGCGAAGCCGTGCGAGTTGACCAGAATCTTGGTGGATTCGCCGGCCTCGAAGCCGGCGCCGTTGGAGTTGCGCAGGCGTGGGTCGGCGTCGAGCGAGGCGCGCTCGGCGCGCAGCGCCAGCTCCAGCGCCTCCTCGGGCGTGGTCGCGAGCGCCGCCGGATCGTAGAGGGCGAGATCGCCGGGCACCTGGCCCAGCTCCCCGGGCGGCGGCAGCCGGGCAGCGGCATCGGCCGAGGTTGACTCGGCCATGGCTAGAGCGGCATCGAGCATGGACGAGACCGCCGGCCAGGCCAAATCGCTCGTATGCGTGACCCCGGTCTGCTCGCCGCGCCAGACACGAATCCCCAGCGCCTTGCCCTCGGCCTGCTTGATGG
>JBOGKL010000386.1:0-6248 GCA_050745525.1 Terriglobales bacterium
CCGCCCGCCAGGCCCACGCCTCCGCCGGCGAAGCCCTCGCCTCCGCGCGCGAGGAATCGCAGCGCGGCGAATCCGCCTGGCACACGCACCGCGCCTCACTCGACGAGTGCCGCCAGCACTGGAGCGATCACCAGGTCGCCTGCGCCCGCCTCGAGGCCGACCAGCAGCACCTGGCCCAAAGCTGCCGCGACGATCTCGCTTGCGAGCTCGAAGACCTGCCTCCCGCCCCGGTGTCGGACGTCGCCGAGTTGGAGACTTCCGTCCGCACCCTGCGCCAGCGCATCGAATCGCTCGGGCCGGTCAACATGATGGCGCTTGAGGAGTTCGAGGAAGCCCGTCAGCGCCACGAGTTCATGGAAACCCAGCGCCGCGACCTGCTCGACTCGGTCGCCGACACGCACAAAGCCATCCAGGAAATTGACGCCATCTCCCGCCAAAAATTCCAGCAGGCCTTCGAGCAGATCAACGAATACTTCCAGGAAACCTTCCGCACCCTCTTCGGCGGCGGTCAGGGCTTCCTCCGTCTCAGCGAGGTCGAGGGCTCCTCCGATTCGGGGGTGGATATCGTGGCCCAGCCGCCCGGCAAGAAACTGCAGAACGCGCTTCTGCTCTCAGGCGGGGAAAAGGCCATGACCGCCATGGCCCTGCTGCTGGCCATTTTCCGCTACCAGCCCAGCCCCTTCTGTCTGCTCGACGAGGTGGATGCGCCGCTCGATGAAGCCAACGTGATCCGCTTCGCGCAGATGGTGCGCACCATGAGCACGCACACGCAGTTCATCCTCATCACCCACAACCAGCGCACCATGGAAGCCGCCTCAACCCTCTATGGGGTGACGATGCCCCACCCCGGCTGTTCGCGGTTGGTCTCGGTGATGATGCAGCAGCACGAGCGAGCCGCAGCCGCTACCGCCTAGGCACCCCCGGCAGCCCCGGCTTCGCTTTATGATTTGGACAGCAGCATCTTGCTGCGCCTAACCATGGACGAGCGCCTCAAATCGATCTCGGTCGCCGGCTTCAAATCCATCGCTAGGCTGGAGAATTTTAAGTTAAGGGAAGTGAACGTGCTCATAGGCGCCAACGGCGCCGGCAAGAGCAACTTCATCGCGCTGTTCCGCCTTCTCTACGAACTCACCCAGCGCAACTTGGGCGTGTACTGCGCCCAAATGGGCGGCGCGGATTCGTTCCTGTTCTTGGGCCGTGCCAGGACCCCTGAGCTGAGCGTCGCCCTAAGTTTCGGCAACAACGGCTATGAATTCACCTTGGTGCCAACCACTGACGATCGCTTCGTCTTCAAGCGCGAAGGCGTCCAGTTCGACGGCAATACTAACTACGCAGATGAGTTCGGAACAGGACATAGCGAGGCCAAACTCCCCGAGCGTAAGGACAACCCCGGGAGATGGGGTGCTGCGCACGGCCCCTCGTGGTACGCCTGGAACGCGTTGTCAAGCTGGGTGATGTACCACTTCGACAACACCAACCCGGAGGCGCCCGTCCGGCTCCACTGCGAAATTAACGACAATGATCGCCTTCGCCGGGACGCGAGCAATTTGGCCGCCTACCTCTATCGCCTCAAGTTGACCCAAACCGCCGCTTATGAGGAAATACGCAACGCCATACGGCAGGCGGCACCCTTCTTTGATGATTTTCGCCTTCGCCCGGACCCGCTGAATCCCGCGCGCATCCAGCTTGAGTGGTCGCAGCGTGGCTCTGACCACCCATTCCGCGCGGTCCATCTCTCCGACGGCACGCTGCGCTTCATCTGTCTCGCCACGGCACTGCTCGACCCCCAGCGCCCCGCGACGGTTCTCTTTGACGAACCTGAGCTTGGGCTGCATCCTGCCGCCCTCACCATCCTGGCCGCGCTGTTCCGGTTCAAGTCGCGCAATTGGTTTGTGACCAAGCAGATCATTGCGACGACCCAATCCGCCCCGTTCCTGAGCGAGTTTCAGCCCGAGGAGGTCATCGTTGTGGACCGGGACGAGGCCAGCGCCTCAACCTTCCGTCGCCTGGAGGCTGCTGCGCTTTCGGAATGGCTCTCCGAGTACACACTCGGCGACCTTTGGCAGATGAACCTGCTGGGCGCCCGGCCTTCGCCGGACGCACCGAACCCGGAGCGGCTCCGGAACAGCGGCTGATGGTCCGCGTATACGCCGTAGTAGAGGGCCAGAGCGAAGAAGCGTTCATCAAGAGCGTACTGGCTCCGACGTTCCATTTACGCGGAACATTCATCACCCCGATCCTGCTTAAAAAAACAGGAGGCGATCCACGATGGGCGCGCGCCCGCGGGGACGTTATCAGGCTCCTCAAGCAGGACCAACGCGCCTACGTCACCACAATGTTCGATCTATACGCGTTGGGGCAGGATTGGCCCGGTCGGCCACCATCGCCGATCATTGATGGAGTCAACGCGGCTGAATCTATCGAAGCGGCCTGCCTCAACTCGGTCGCTGCGGAAATGGGCGATGACCTGTGCGTCGTCAAGCGCTTCTTTCCTCACGTCCAGCCGTACGAATTCGAGGCCCTGTTATTCAGCAATCCCCTCGCACTGGCGAGCTCACTGCGCGCTCCCAACGCCGCCGGTCACTTACAAAGCGTTCGCCAAGCCTTCCCTACACCGGAGCAAATTAACGACTCTCCTCAGACCGCACCGTCGAAGCGAATTGAACAAATTGTCGGCCGTTACGACAAGGTGCTCTACGCGGCGGTTGCAGGCGCGTCCGTCGGCATTGAGACGATGCGTATCGAATGTGCGCATTTTCGGGCGTGGCTTGAACGCCTGGAGGCTCTGCCCCGGACCTGAGACAGGCCTCCGCCACTCCTCGCGCAGCGTTCGCGCCGGATCGTTGGCTCAGGCTTCTCGCCTTAGCGCCACGTTCTTGTTTCCAGCGCGGCGATCTTCGCGACCCGCCGCCGGTGCCGCTCGGCGCCGCTGAACTCGGCGCCCAGGAAAATGCGCAACACGTCGGCGGCCAATTCCGGCCCAATCACGCGCGCGCCCAGGCACAGCACGTTGCAGTCGTCGTCCTCGACTCCCTGCCGCGCCGAAAAACTGTCGTGGCACAACCCCGCCCGTATGCCCGGGATTTTATTGACCGCGACCGTCGCCCCCACGCCGCTCCCGCACACCAGCACCCCGCGCGCGGCGCGTCCGCCGCGCACCGCCTCGCCCAGCTTGAGCGCGTAATCCGGATAATCCACCGCCTCGGTCGAGTCCGTGCCCAAATCGAGCACCGCATGTCCGGCGGCCTCAATCGCCGTCCGCAGTCGTGCCGTTAGGGGAAATCCCGCATGATCACAAGCCAGCGCTATCACCATGGCGCTAGGATAACCCGCCCGTACTCGGGGGCGCACGGTATGGAGATCGAATTGCAGGTTTCCGGTCCGGGGTAGCAGTAAGTCCTAGTAGTTCGCACAGCAACGTATGGAGACAGACAAATGGCACGCGAAACTTTTACCGTTTTGGCGCAGGAACTGCCGGATTTCGAACGTATCGTAGCCCGTTATCACGCCCGGCTCTACCGGGTGGCGCTACGACAAATGGGCAATCCCGAAGATGCCCAGGACGCCCTGCAGGAGGCCCTGCTCGCCGCCTACCGCCACCGCGATCAGTTCCAGGGCCGCTCCGAGTTCGTCACCTGGCTCACCCGCATCGTCATCAATTCCGCCCGCGGCCAGCTGCGCCGTCATCGCGCCCACCCCTTGGCCTCGCTCGAGGCGGTCGCGCTTGCCGGCCATCAATTTCCCGATCATCAGCCCAGCCCCGAGCTGCGCTGTCTGCATCGCGAGCGCCACGACCGCCTGCGGCATCTTCTCGTTCGTCTTTCGCTCCCCCTGCGCCAGGCCATCGTGCTCTGCGAATTGCGTGGTCTCAGTTGCGCCCAAGCCGCCGCCCGCTTGGGCTGCAAGCCGGCGACGCTGAAGTGCCGGTTATTCCGCGCGCGCCAACGGCTCACCGCCTTGGCCGGGGCGAGCTAAACGCACGTAGCGGAGCCGGGGCAAGGGGCCCCCGGCGCAGCGGTCCTGCGGCGTTTGGGAGCGGGCCGCGCGGCAAAGCCGCGCTGGGAGCCCGCGATCAATCGAAGTTCTGCAAGCCGGCGACGCTGAAGTGCCGGTTATGCCGCGCGCGCCAACGGCTCACCGCCTTGGCCGGGGCGAGTTAAGTTGCGGTTCACGTAAGGCCGGCCGGCTATTCCCTTATCCTGAACGTGTGTCCCGCACCGCCTCGCCCGGCCGCCTCTTCGCCGCCAGCTTCGCCATTTACCTGGTCTGGGGCTCGGCCTATCTGGCCATGCGTGTCGGCTTGCGCACGTTCCCCCCTCTGGTGATGGCGGGCTCGCGCCTGTTGATTGCCGGCGTGCTCATGGGCACTTTTGCCTGCATGCGTGGCGCCCGCATCGCCCGCGACGAGTGGCCGGGCGTGGTGGCGGCCGCCTGCCTGCTCTTTCTCGGCGGCCACGGATTCCTCTACTGGGGCCAGGTGCGGGTCACCTCCGGCGTCGCCGCCGTCCTGTTCGCCACCATCCCCTTGTGGATGATCCTCATCGAGGGCTTCTCTTCCACCGGCATTCGCCTCGGCTTCCGCGCCGTCAGCGGCCTCGTTCTCGGCACCCTCGGCATCCTCTTGCTGGTCGGACCGGCGGCGCTGCTCGGCGCCGGACGCGTGGACCTGGTCGGCGCCGCCGCCATCCTCGTCGCCTCTTTGAGTTGGGCCGTTGGTTCGATCGTCTGCAGCCGCTCGCGTCTCCCGCGCTCAGCCGCCCTCGCCGGTGGTCTCGAGATGCTCATCGGCGGCGCGCTGCTGCTATTGGCTGCGCCGTTGTTAGGCGAGACGCATGGTTTCCACTGGGCGCAAGTCTCGCGCGCCTCCTGGCTGGCGGTCGGCTACCTCGTCCTGTTCAGCTCGATGATCGGCTTCTCCTGCTATTTGTGGCTGCTGCAGCGCGCCTCCCCCGCGCGCGTCTCGACTTACGCCTACGTCACCCCCCTGGTCGCGGTGGTGCTGGGCTGGGCGCTATTGCATGAAGCGATCACGATGCGCACTGTCGGTGCCATCGCCCTGCTGCTGTCGGCCGTGGTGCTCATCATCCGCCAGCAAGCGAAGACCGGCAGCCCTTTGCTCGCCGCCGAAATCGAATCCCAAGGCGCCATCGCCCCCTAGGAGTCACGCACAAAACCTCGTCGAAACCGCGGCGATTCCTAGGCGGATTTCTTCCAGCAATCTGCCCCCACGCTTCCTGTGCCTCTTACATCTGAGCTATGTAGGGAGGCTTGTATGTCTGCATCCGTTTTTGCTCCGACCCCACGGCAGCGCCGTCTGCTCGACTTCATGCATGAGAACCCCAGTTGCCAGAACACGCTCGCGCTCTGCCGCGCCGCTGGCGTCTCGCGCGCCAACTTCTATCGCTGGTGCAAGGACCCCGGCTTCTGCCTCTGGTTCGGATCCGCCTGGGCTGCGCGCCTGCTCATGGAAGGCGCCTTCCTCATCAACACCGCGCGCGCCCTGGCGCCGGAGAAGTTCTCCTACTGGAAGGCCCTGTTCGAGCTGACGTTCGACCCCAAGGGCCTCGCCCTGCTGGCCAAGTGGCAGTCCAGCCTCGGCCAACTCTCCCCGGATGCCTTCCTCGCCGCCCCCGACCGCGGCCCGCTCGCGGAGGAGGCCCAAGTTCCCGCGCACAAGTGGCCCACCGAAGAGGAATGGAATCTACGACATGGCTTTGGAAAAGAGACACTTTCGGCGCCCATGGCGCCTCAGGTTTCCAGCCCCAAGCCATCACCCTTCTCCGCCTCCACCACGCGGCCGCCTCTGCCGGGCCAAGCTGCCCGCGCCATCGCGCGCGCTCTGCGCCGCATCTCTGCTCCCACGCCCGCGCGCTCTGCTGCTCGGCGCCGGCGCGCCTCCCAGCGCCAACGCTGCTCTGCGCGTGGCACCGGCTCGTCATCCGCGCGTTTACAAATCGCAGCGGAGACGGGGCGAAGGGGGCCCCGTCGCAGCGGCCCTGCGGCCTTGGAGCGTGGGCCGCGCGGTGGCGAAGACGCCAGTGGCGCCTGAGCGCGCTGGGCGCCCACAATAAATTAACGCCGCACAATCCAAAACTCCGGTATAGTAGTTCTTGCTGTCGCGGATTTTGTGAGGGACCGGTTCCCCGCCTGCGGCTTGCGCAAGCGAGCCAACTGCCAAAGTTCAAGGATCAGCAGTTCTTCCTGCCGGGTTCGGATTCGGCAGCGTAGGGAAGTGTCTTCCCGGCGGC
>JBOGKL010000387.1:0-11530 GCA_050745525.1 Terriglobales bacterium
CCAGGCGCACCTTGACGGCAGCCAACTTTTTCTGAATCGCCTGGCGCTGGCGCGAGTTCGAGGCATCCGGTGCCACGTCGAGTGCGGTCAGCGCCTGGGTCCAATTCGAGGCCGCCTGCTGCAGTTGTCCATCGCCTTCGTAGGCCTGCGCCAGATGGTCGAGGATGTCCGGGTCGTGACGGTCAAAGCGCGCGGCCCGCTCCAGGTTGTTGATCGCCTGCGGCATGCGCTTCATCTTGTAGTAGACCCAGCCCAGGCTGTCCCAGTAAGTACCGTTGTTGGCGTCCTGGGCCACCGCCTGGCGCGCGTACCCGAGGGCCTCCTGCAGGCGCACGCCCTGCTGTGCCAGCATGTAGGCCAGAGCGTTGAGCGTGTCAGCATCATGCGGCTCGAGCGCCAGCGCGCGCCGGTAGCTGCGCTCGGCCTGCGCGTATTTGGCTTGCTTGGCCAGAATCGCCCCCATCTGCGTGGCCGCGCGCGCGTGCTCACCCGCCGTCGCCGCCAGCTTGTCGGCGTGCTGCGTTTCCGCCTGCGCCGGGCGCCACTGCCGCGCCTGCATGTCAATCTGCCCCAACGCCAGATACAGGTCCCAGTCCGCTCCCGTGCCGCGCAGCATCGGTTTCAGCGAGGCCCGCGCCGCCTTCGGTTGCCCCGAGGCCGCCAGCAGGTTGGCGTAGGTCAGCCGCAGCGAACGCGAGTCCGGCTCCGCCAGCATGGCCTGTTGCGCCGCCGCCAGCGCGCGCGGGTAATCCCTCTGCTCCGCGTACAGCTCGATGTTCAGATCCAGAGCCTGGCTACGATAGGAAGCGCCCAATGCCTGCAGTTGCCCGACCTCGCTGGCGGCCGCGGTGTAGTTGCCCATGTGCATGGACAGCCGCGCCAGTTGCGCCAGAAAGATGCTCTGCGTCGCCGGCCGCGTATGCCGCTTCACCAGCGCTTCCAATTCCTTGCGCGCCGTCTCGTCCTGCCCCTGGCTCTGATCGAGCAGCGCGCTGGCGTAGGCGACCTCGAGGTCGTCGGCGGGGAGCATCTTGGCGGCCGCCGTCAGGCTCGTCCGCGCTCCCGCCAGGTCGCCCATCTGCATCTGCAGTTGCCCGAGCCGCAGCGCCACCCGTCCGTCGTTGGGGAGCCGGCGGCGCAGTTGCTCGTAGGTTGCGAGTGCCGGCGCAAACTCGCCCCCGTCCATCAGGGCCCGGGCCAGCGCCCGGCGAATGTCGTTATCGCCCGGGTCGGCCTTCAGGGCCTTGTCATAGGCCACGGCGGCATCCACATAGCGATGGCGGCCGGCGTAGGCATCGCCCAGCGTCATGTACACCTGCGGCGCGCGCGCGGCCTCGGGCAGCGCCTCAATTTCTTTTTTGGCCTGGTCCAGCCGGTCCTGGCTGGCCAGCGATTGCACCAGGCTGGCAATCGCGTTCATGTCGGTCGGGGCGATGGCCAGAGCGGCGCGGAACTGCTGTTCGGCCTCGACCGCGTTCCCCTGCGCCCCATAGAGCTTCCCCAGCAGCACGATGTAGCTGGTGTTATGCGGGTCCAGCCGGATCAGGTCCTTATAATCGGCCACCGCGGCCGCCATCAGGCTGCCCGCCCCGGAATTGGCGATGGGCTGCGGCTCGTGGCTCAACTGGCGCAAATAAATCCCGCCCAGCACCTGGTGGGTGACAATGCTGCCGGGATGGTGCTGCAGCGTCTGCTGCGCCAGCTTGACCGCCTCCTGGTTGCGGCCCAGACGCGAGAGCAAATCCGCCAACTGCGAGGCGATGTAGTCGGAGGCCGGATCGGCCTGCATCGCTGCCTGAAAGTGTTGCAGCGCGCCCTGGATGTAACGTTCCCCGCCGATGCGCTCGGCCTGCAACTCGTCCCACTTCCCCAGGGCGAATTCGGTGCTGGCCTTCAGTTGCGCCGCGCCCGCCGCCGATGCCGCCGCTTGCGCCCCGCCGATGCCGACGGCTCCGGTGTTCTGTTGCTGGCCCACGATTTGCGCCGCCAAGGGCAAGCTCAAGACCAATGTCAAGACGGCGGCCAGGGAAAGGGGAACCAACCGGCGGCACAGGACAATGCACATCTTGTCCAAAGCTTACCACCGGCTACACGCGCTAGTATTCAACGCTTACCTGTTAGGATGAGACAACCCTTTCCGCTGGCCCAAGGGGGCTCGGAGGGCTCGCGTCATGACAGCCAAGGCATCCGTCCAGCCCAACCTATTGGATGAGATCGTGCGCAAGCGGCGCACCCAGTTGGCCCGTGATTGCCGCAACCGCCGGATCTACAACATCCAGGACGAGCTCAGCGCCGGCAGGCGCGAAAAACGGGATTTCGTCGCGGCACTACGCAACGCCCGCCGCCCCGCCGTGATCGCCGAACTCAAGCGCGCCTCCCCTTCCCGCGGGCGCATCCGCGAGTCCTTCCCCGTGGCCGAGCTGGCGCGCGCCTACGAACGCGGCGGCGCCACCGCGATCTCGGTGCTCACCGAAGAGGAGCATTTTGAAGGCCGGCTCGAGTACCTCGAACAGGCCCGCGCCGCCACCACGTTGCCGATTCTGCGCAAGGATTTTATCTTCCGTCCCTTTCAGGTCTGGGAATCGGCCGCCGCCGGCGCCGACGCCATCCTGCTCATTGCCGCCATGCTGGACAAGGTGGCCATGGGAAAGCTGATCCAGCAGGCACGCAAGGCGGACCTTGCCACCCTATGCGAAGTGCATAACCGCCAGGAGCTGGAGCTGGCCCTGGCCATGGAACCCGACTGCATCGGCGTCAACCATCGCGATTTGCGCACCTTTCAGGTGGATTTGAAGCTGGGCGAGGAACTCGGCCCCCTGCTGCCCGATGCGGTGGTCAAGGTGGCCGAGAGCGGCCTGCGCACCCCCGCTGACCTAGCCCGCATGGCCTCGTCCGGCTTCGACGCCTTCCTCATCGGCGAGAGCTTCATGCGCGCGCCCGATCCGGGCGCCGCGCTGGAAACGCTGTTGGCCGGATGCGAGATGCCGCTGGTGAAAATCTGTGGCATCACCAACCGCGGCGACGCCGTCCACGCCTGCGCCGCCGGCGCCGGCGCCGTCGGGTTCGTCTTCGCCCCCTCGCCGCGCGAGGTCACCCCGGAGGCGGTGCGCGCCATGGTCCCCTTCTTGTCTGCCGAGGTCCAGCGCGTCGGCGTCTTCGCCGGCGCCCCCATCACCGAGATCGCCCGCATTGCCGACCTCTGCGGCTTGCACGCCGTGCAACTCCATGGCCGGTATTCGCCCGGCGAAGGCCAGATCCTGGCCAAGCAGGTTTCCGTCTGGCGCGCCGTCAGCATGCCCGAGGAAATCGAAGCCGCCCGGGCCTGGGCCGAGGTCGCCGAACGCTTTGTGCTTGACCATATGCAGCCCGACGGCATCTCCGGCGGCAGCGGCGCGAGCTTTGCCTGGGAGCTGGCGCCCGTGTTCGCCCGCCGGCTGGCCGAGCACGTGCCCGCGGGTCAGCGCCTGCCCGAGATCAGCGTCGCCGGTGGCCTCACCCCGGCCAACGTGGTTGAGGCGCTGCGCCTCTCCGGCGCGCGCGGCGTGGATGTCTGTAGCGGCGTCGAGCAGCGCCCCGGCGCCAAAGACCCCGCCGCCATCGCCGCCTTCTGCCGCCAGACGCGGCGCGTCTTCTGGAGCCGCGCATGAAATCCGCCCCTCCCACCCCCGCTGCCGCCGGCCGCTTCGGCATCTACGGCGGCCGCTACGTGCCGGAAACGCTGGTGCACCCGCTCGAGGAGCTCACGGCCGCTTACGAGGAGGCGCGCGACGAGCCCGCTTTCCGGAGTGAATTCGAGGCCCTGCTGCACGACTACGCCGGACGGCCCACGCCGCTCACCTTCGCCCCCCGCCTGACCCAGGAGCTGGGCGGAGCGCGCGTCTATCTCAAGCGTGAAGATCTGCTCCACACCGGCGCCCACAAGATCAACAACTGCCTGGGCCAGGCGCTGCTCGCGCGCCGCATGGGCAAGCGCCGCATCATCGCCGAAACCGGCGCCGGCCAGCACGGCGTGGCCACGGCGACGGTGTGCGCGCATTTCGGCCTGGAGTGCGTGATCTACATGGGCGCCGAGGACATGCGCCGGCAGGCGCTCAACGTCGCCCGCATGCGCCTGCTCGGCGCCGAAGTCCGCTCCGTCGAGGCCGGCAGCCGCACCCTCAAAGACGCCATCAACGAAGCCATGCGCGACTGGGTCGCCCACTGCACGGACACCCATTACCTGCTGGGCTCGGTCCTCGGCGCCCACCCCTATCCCGCCATGGTGCGCGATTTCCATTCGTGTATCGGCCGCGAAGCCCGCGGCCAAATCCTCGCCGCCGAAGGCGGGCTGCCCGCCGCCCTCATCGCCTGCGTGGGCGGAGGGTCCAACGCCATCGGCCTGTTTCACGCCTTTCTCGCCGATACCGCCGTCTCGCTCATCGGGGTCGAGGCCGGCGGCAGCGGCGCCGAACTGGGCCGGCACGCCGCCCGCTTCCAGCCCGGTCCCGGCGGCGGCCGTCCGGGCGTGCTGCAGGGCACGTTCTCCTATCTGCTGCAGGACGCGGCCGGACAGGTGGCCGCCACCCACTCCATCTCCGCCGGTCTGGACTATCCCTCCGTGGGCCCGGAGCACGCCTGGCTGCACGACCAGGGCCGCGCCGCCTACGTCTCCGTCCGCGACTCCGAGGCGCTTGCGGCCTGCCAGCTTCTATCACGTTTGGAGGGAATTATTCCCGCCCTGGAGTCGGCGCACGCCGTCGCCGAGGCCTGCCGCCGCGTCCCCGGTCTGCCGCGCGCGGCCGCGGTGATCGTCAACATCTCCGGCCGCGGCGACAAGGACATGGACATCCTCACGCGGGAGCTGCGCTTGCAGGCATGAGGCGGTTCGAGCGCATCTTTGCCGCCGCGCGTGGGCGCGCGGCACTCATCCCCTACCTCACCGTAGGCGCACCCTCGCTCGCGGCCACGCGCGAGGCGGCGCTCGCCCTGGTCTCCTCCGGCGCCGACATCCTCGAGCTGGGCGTGCCCTTCAGCGATCCGGTGGCCGACGGCCCCGTGATTCAGGCCGCCAGCCAGCGCGCCCTGGCCCAGGGCGTCGGCCTGGCACAGGTGCTCGAGCTGGCCCGCGAACTGCGCCGGGCTTCTGAGGTCGGCCTGCTGCTGTTCAGCTACTACAACCCGCTGCTGCAGTACGGCCTCGAAGCCCTGGCCCGCGAGGCCGCCGCCGCCGGATGCGACGGCGTGCTCATCACCGATCTCATCCCCGAGGAAGCCGAGCCCTGCCGCGGCTTGCTGCAAGCCGCCGGACTCGACACCGTGTTTCTCGCCGCCCCCACGTCCACCCCGCAGCGGCTCGCCGCCATCGCCGCCGCCAGCAGCGGTTTCATCTACGCCGTCTCGCGCCTGGGAGTCACCGGCGGGGGCACGGAGATCGACTCCAGCCGCGAGTTGATCACCAACCTCCGCCGCTGCACGCGCCTGCCCGTAGCCGTGGGCTTCGGCATCGCGCGCGCCGATCAAGTCGCCGCGGTTGCCCAATACGCCGACGGGGCCGTGGTCGGCTCGGCCTTGATGAGGGCTTTAATGGCCGCGACGCCGGGCCGGGAAGCCGCCGCCGCCGCGGCCTGCCTGCGCGAGCTGCGGCCGGAGAGCTAAGCCATGGATATCGCAGAACTGCGCCGGCGCATTGACGAACTCGACCAGCAAATCGTCGCGCTACTCAACGAGCGATGCCGCTGCGCCCTGGCCATCGGCGAACACAAACGCCGCCAGGGCCTTGAGGCCGAAGACCCCGAGCGCGAGGCCGCCGTCCGCGCCAACGCCGCCGCCGCGAATCGCTCGGGCGGCGCCGTCCTCTCCCCGGCCGCGCTCGACCGCATCTTCACCTGCATCGTCGAGGAAATGCGCGCCGCGCAAAAATGATTGGCGCGGGGCTCGGCCGGGCTGGGACCCACTGCTGCGCGCATTCCCAAGCAACTTGAGGCAGCGGGCAAAACCAGCCTCAGCATGGCCGCGGGCCGTGCGCGTCAGACCACGCGCACCGGACCCGGGTAGCGCGCGAGTCGGGTGTCGGTGGTGAGTAGCAGCATGGTCTCTACCATCGCCTGAGCAAGCAGAACGCGATCAAAAGGGTCGCGGTGCAGCCACGGAAGGGCAGCGCTGGCTATGCCATGGCGGCCATCAACCGATAGCTCGAAATAACCATGGCCCAGCAAATCGGCCCGAAGACTGCCCACATCGACCTCGAAGGTGCGCCTTCGACGGCTGCTCTTAATAGCCAATTCCCACATGCTGGCCGCACTAAACCAAATCTCGTTGCGCCTGTCCTCAAGCAGCCTCGCAGCCTCCAGGGGCAGCGCTGCCGGTGTGGAGATGCCCCAGACCAGCAATTGCGAGTCGAGTAAAAGCTTCAACGTTTCCGCCTCTTCGGGCCATAAAACATGGCGTCGATTTCATCCGCCATCATGGTGTTGAAATCATCCGGTATTTTGTACTTGCCCAAAGCAAAGCCAGTGCGAGGCTTGTCGCCTCCGGGTTGGATGCGTTTGACCTCGACCAGCGGCTTGCCGGCCTTGGCGATGACAAACGGCTCACCTGCCACGGCCTCTTCCACAAGGCGAGAGAGGTTGGTCTTGGCGGCGTGCATATTGACGACTTTCACGGCCGGGCTCCTGGTCGAACTAGACTAAGTTTAGTTTACGCCTCCGGGGCAACCCGGGCGGGCCTGAGAACGGCATTGATAAACCACCTCCGCCAGCCTCGGCTCCCCCCGGCCCCTGTTCGGGCCGTTCAACGGCTATGGCGAAGGCTACAGCGTGGCCAGGCAGCTCTTCTCCCTCTGATCGGCGCCGCTAACCGGCAAACGCCGCCATGATCGCGCCCAGCGCCAGCGCCACCGCTCCGGCGAGAAAGATGGGCTGATAGCGCAGCAGGTGAGCGTAGACGCCGGAAAACCCCATCCCCGCGCCGGCATAGGCGATGGCGAAGGCCAGGGTCATGTGTCCCCAGGCGCGCGTGCGCTCCCGGGGGCGCGCCAGCTCCATGGTGCGCGCCGAGGCAATGGTGGTGGAGCCCATCCCCGCCGCCCCCACCAGCAGCGACGAGATGGCCAGCAACCCTGCCCCTGTGCCCCACACCGGCAAAGCCAGCCCCAGCGCCTCGAGACCCAGCCCGCAGGCAAAGCTCCGCCGCAGGCCGAAGCGGTCGCCGAACCAACCCGCCAACATGGGCCCCACGGCCACGCCCACGCCAAACAGCAGGTAGTCATGTCCGCCCACGACAAGACCGCGCCCCAACTGACGCGCGATGTAGTCCACCCAGAACAGCGACTGCGGCGCAAAGCCGATGGCGTTACAGCAGTACGCAGCCATAAGCAGGACCATCGCTGCCGCCGGCGCAGCCGACGGCAGGCTGCGCGGTGCGGAGCGCGAAGCAGGGTCGCCTCCGCCGGTCACGGCGGCCCCTGCCGGTGCGGCTCTATCCCACGCTCTCCACACCAGCGCGCTCAGCACCGAGGCCAGCAGCGCCAGCAACAGCCACGCCGCCGGCAGCCCCAGCCGCACAAGGTAAGGAATGACCTCGCCGGAAAAAATCATCCCGCACCCGGCCCCGGCAAAGAGCACACCGCCGGCCACGCCGCGCGCCCGCGCCGGCATGCGCTGCAGGATCGCCGGCACCGCCAACACCATCAGCACCCCGGCGGCGATACCCGCCAACAGCCGCCAGAAGAAGTACCAGGCAAATCCCCAGTTCAGCGCGCACGCGCCCAGGCTCACCGTCGCCGTCAGCATGCCCGCGCGCAGCCACGCCGCCGGCGCGCGGCGCGCAAGCCAGCGCGCCGTCAGCGCCGCCCCGATGATGTAACCCACCAGGTTCACCGAGGCCAGAAAGTCCGCCGTGGCCGCGCCAAACCACCCCGCCCGCACCAACGCGGGGATCAGTGGGGAGTAGCCAAAGCGGGCCAGACCCAAGCCCACGAACAGCGCCACCGTGCCCACCAAAGCCGTAGTCCAGACCGCCGGCGCCATTTGGTGGATGGGTTCATGCATGTCGTGACATTTTCTCATGCACCCGGGCCGGGGTTTGGGGTACATTGACGGCTGAGGTCCCTCCTATGCGCCGCTTCCTCGGTTTCTTCCTCCTCGCTCTGTTGGCGGTTGTGGCCTGCTCTTCCGCCGGCGTGGATGCCGCCGCGCCCGACGCGCGCCTCGCCGGCGCCTACATGCGCCCGGCGCAGCAGGGCTGGTACTTCGTGCATCTGCAGGGCACGCCGTCTGATATCGGGTTCCAGAACGGCTACCTGCTGGCGCCGCGGGTCGAGGATTTCCTCAACGTGGTGAAGCTGGAGCAGACGCATAACTCCCACCGCCGCTGGAGCTGGTTCCGTACCCAGGCGCAGCAGGTCATGTGGCCGCATATCGGCCCCGAGTACCGCCAGGAACTGCAGGGCATCGCCGACGGCGTGGACGCCCGCGGCGGTCACGTGGACGTGTGGGATATCACGGCCATGAACGCGTTCGAGGAATGGAGCTACTTCATCGAGCAGTGGCAGAAGGAACACCGCGACGCCAGCATCGCCCCGGCCCACTACCCCGACCAGGGCGACCATTGCAGCGCCTTCGTGGCGACCGGCGCCTACACCGCTGACGGCAAGATCGTGCTCGCGCACAACAACTGGTCGCCTTACATGGAAGGCTCGCGCTGGAACATCATCTTCGACATCGTGCCCACGCACGGCTATCACTTCGACATGGACGGGCTGCCGGGAGTCATCCATAGCGCCGACGATTTCGGCATCAACTCCGACGGCATCATCATCACCGAAACCACCATCAGCGACTTCCACGGTTACGACTTCAACGGCATCCCCGAGTTCGTGCGCGCGCGCAAGGCCATGCAGTACGCCTCCTCCATTGCCCAGTACGCCCAGATCATGGAGAAGGGCAACAACGGCGGCTACGCCAACGACTGGCTCGTGGCCGACATCAAGAACAACGAAATCGCCAGCCTCGAACTGGGCCTGAAAGTAGTGACGCTGCAAACCAAGACCAGCGGCTTCTTCGTGAGTTCGAACTTCCCCATCAACCCCAAGCTGACCAAGGAAGAGACCACCTTCGACGTTCACGACAAGGGCAGTAGCGAAAACGCCCGCCACACGCGCTGGCTGCAGTTGATGACGCAGTACAAGGGCAAGATCACCGTCGCCCGGGCGCGCCAGTTTGAGAGCGATCACTACGACGTGATCCTGCACAAGATTCATCCCGATTTCCGCACCCTGTGCGGACACGGCGACACCATGCGCCCCTACAATGACGAGGGCGCCGTCGAGGGCAAGGCGACCAACGCCACCATGGCCGCGCATATGGCCTTCTGGGCGGTGCAGGGACATCCGTGCGGCGCCAGCTTCTACGCCGCGCCTTACCTGAAGGCGCATTCGCATTACAAGTGGCAGGCACCTGAGCTGCGCGACATGCCCGGCCACGCCTGGACGGAAATTGTCGTTCCCGAGGCGACGCCCTCGCCGGTGCCGGCGGCCGCTGCCTCCGGCGCGCCGCGCTAAGGTTTTATCACGCCGATATTGCCCTGGATGAAAACCACCGTGCCCCAGCGGGCCGACATCTTCTGAATGCGCTGTAGAATCTGCTGCGCTTGCGTTCCCTCGGCCGGACGAGGCAGTCCGCCCGACACGTCGGCGTCGGGATCGATGGCGGCAGGATAGAGCTTGATCTCGCTCACCCGCCCCTGCTCGTACTGCGTGACGGGAATGGCGGTTTCAAACCAGGTGTCGGGCAGGACCTTCACCGTCCCTCCCGGCGCGCGATAGCTGCGGTGTCCGCCGAAGTCAAAGATCAGCGAGCCCAGGCTGTAGAAGATGGGCTTGCCCTTGTAGATTTCAATCCCGTTCCAGAGATGCGGTCCGGTCCGCACCACCGCATCCGCGCCCGCATCAATCGCCTTGTGGAATAGCACCGGCAGAAAGCCGGCGGGTTCGGGATCGTCCGGGCTCGGGGCTTCATTGGCCTGGTGCAGCACCATGGGCTCGTAGGGCCCCGGCGGCATGTCGTCCACGTTGCCCGCCGTCTGGTGCGCGTGGATGGCGAACAGCACAAAGCAGGCCCGCGACCGCGCCTGCCGTATCGCGGCCAGAATCGCCGCTTCATCGCCCGGGTCCATTTCCCAGGTCAGCCCGTCGTGCGCGGCCACGCGGAAAAACTGGTCGCTGATGCGAACCTCGTCGGCATGCCCCGGCACCGCCTGAGCCAGCGGCCCGGCGATCGAGCGCAGCGCATCGAACTGGGCTTGCGTGACCAGACGGACTTGCCGCACGTGCAGCGGGCTTAGACCAGGCCGCGGATGGGACCTGTCGCCCTGCCGTCCCACCGCCGGTCCGGCCACGGCAGCGGGAGGAAACGTGGCCGCAGTGCTGATTACCGCGGCCTCGCACTTTGGCGTCGCCACATACCCAGGCGCGCGCGCCGCCGCGAGGCTAGGACCCGCTCCGGCATAGGCAATCCCGGCCGCGGACAGCGTGTGCAGCGTCGCCAGCAAACCTTCCGGTCCCCAATCAATGGCGTGGTTGTTGGCTTTCGAGACTATGCGGATGCCGTCGGCCCGCAGCACGGTGGCCACTTCCGGGGGATAGAGCGGATAGCCGCCGCCGTTTTCCGCCGAGGGGAAGCCCGGGAACGTCTTCAGGTCGAACATGGACCCCTCCTGGTTGGCAAACCCGAGGTCGGCGCCGCGGAACAGGGCCATGATGCGCTGGAAGCCGGGAAGCTGGGAGGGCTCGATGGGACGGTCGGGGCCAATCATGTCGCCGCCGGCGACGAAGGTGAAGCCGTTGGGAACGGACTGCGCTGCCGCAAACACTGCGAGGCAGAAAACCACCAGGGGGGTGAGATATTTCAACCGGTGCATGCCGCCAGCTTACGCTAGTCGGCGCGGAGCGCGTTCAGCGGGTCGGTGCGCGTGGCGCGCCAGGCGGGCGCCAGGCAGGCCACGACTGCGGCCGCCAGCACCGCCGCCGCCACCGCGGCCAGCACCGGCGGGCTGGCCGGGCTGACGGCAAAGAGCAGCGAGGCCATCAGGCGCCCGGCCAGCACGGCCACGATCAATCCGGCGATGATGCCGGCGATCACCGGCGTCAGCGCCTGGTGGAGGATCAGGCGCCAGACATCGCCGCTCTTCGCCCCCATGGTGATGCGGATGGCGAGTTCCTTATTGCGCTGCGCCACGCTGTGCGACACTAGCGCGTAGACGCCGATGGCCGCCAGGATCAGCGCCGCGATCGCGAACAGCAGCAGCAGCGTCAGTTGATACTGCTGCGGGGCCACGGCTTCGCTCACCAGCGCCGAGAGCGGATAGATCTTGGGCACCGGGGCGAGCGGGGCCACGCTCCACACCGCGCGGCGCAGTTGGGAGGCGAGCACCCCAGGCGGTAGCGCGCTGCGCACCACCATCTCGACCGGGCTGATGGGGAACCCGGAGCCGATCTCCACGTAGCCGATGTCGGGCGGGGCCGCTTGCAGCGTGGCGCGCACGTCGGAGGCCA
>JBOGKL010000388.1:0-5143 GCA_050745525.1 Terriglobales bacterium
GCAGGAGCTCCTGTTCCTTGGGCAAGCACTCGTAGACCCGGTCGAAGGCAACCGTCAAAATGCCGAGAACCTCGCGGCCGCGGCTCAGCGGGACTGCCCAGACGGATCTGACATCGAGTTGGCGGTAGTAGGGCTGCGTCACACCCGGTTCGTTGCTGGCGTCGAGCAGAAATCCGGGGATCCCGGTACGCGCAATGTGCTGAAAAAACGGACCCGCTCCGGCCGATGCGACAATCAGCGACGGATCCAGACCGTAGGCGGCCGCATGGCGCAGCTCCATGAACGGGGCCGAAGGATCGAGCAGCAAAATTTCGCCCCAGCGGAGGGGAAACAACTTGGCCGCTTGCTGAAGCAGCCGCTCCAGGAGTTGATTCAGATTGGCGGCGCTGAGTTCCACGTCGAGTACGGCCAGCAGCGCGTCCACGGCATTACGCTGCATCTCGATGCCGGCTTCGGCCACCGCGAGTTGGGTTTCCTGCTGCAGCCACTCCTGGGCGGCAGCAGCTTCGGCGCCCAGCTCCGGACCGAGACACGCAACGGCGAGAGGACGGAAGGCGGCAAATGCTTGCTGCAGGGTGGCCAGCGGGAGCTCTACCTTGGCGGCACGCGCCGCCGTGTAGCGGATTTGCTCGCGCCAAGACTCCAGGCCCGAGCCGCCGGCCACGGCGGGGCAAGGCAGGAGGAGCTGTTCGAGAGCGGCGCGCATACGAGGCGGGAGTTGCCGCGCCGCGGGGAATTGACGCCTCCATCCATTGAGCAAGGAACGACTGTTCTCGAGCAGACAACGGTGTGCCCGAAGCAGAAGCGGATCGGCTTCCGGTGATGCCAGAACCGGGAGATGCGAAGATGGGGAAGCTGCCAAGCTCACAACGGCACGCGCGGACCCAGGAAAGGGATTACAAACTTGTGAGCAGTATAGCAGCTACGCGGAAGGTACATGCCTTCTGCCAGTAGTGTATTGCCGATGCCCGAAGCGCCTCAGATTGCCATCGTGGTCGCGGGCCCGACGGCCAGCGGCAAGACCGCCTTGGCGCTGGCGCTGCACGAGCAATTGCGAAACCGCTGCGCGAGCGAGATCGTCAATTTCGACTCGGTGCAACTGTACCGGGACTTCGACGTGGGCACGGCCAAGCCGACGCCGGCGGAGCTAGGGCGGGCGCCACATCACCTGATCAGCGTTGCCGACGCGCACACGCCCTGGACGGCGGGAGAATACGCGCGGCGCGCCCGGCCCGTGCTGGAGGGGATCTTCGCGCGCGGCCACGTCGCGATCCTGACCGGGGGAACGGGGTTTTACGTGCGCGCGCTGCTGGAGGGATTGGCGCCGGCGCCGGCCAGCGATGCGGAGCTGCGCCGCAAGCTGCAGCGCCGCAGCCCCGAGCAGCTCCACCGCCTGCTGCAGCGGCTGGACCCGGAGGCGGGCGAGCGCATTTCTCCGCGGGACTGGTCACGAACGGTACGGGCTCTGGAAGTGCGGCTGCTGACGGGCCGGCCGCTGGGGGAGTTCTGGCGGGCGGCCAAGCAGTCCGGGATGAGCGGGGAGTGGCCGCAACTGTGCGTCCTGCGCTTGGGATTGGCTCCGGAGCGGACGGCGTTGTATGCACGCATCAACCGGCGTGCCGCAGCGATGTTCGCTGGCCCGATCCAGGAAGAAACACGACGGCTGCTGGCGAGCTATCCGGCTGATTTGCGCATTTGGAGCTCGCACGGATACAAGCAGGCCTGCGACATTGTGCTGCGCGGCGCCGACCCGGCGGCAGCCCTGGCTGAAGCGCAGCAGGAACAACGGCACTACGCCAAACGGCAATGGACGTGGTTCCGCGCCGAGACCGGAATGCGCTGGATGGCGGGCTTCGGCGATGAGCTCGCGGTTCAAAAGCAAGCGGCCGAGCTGGCTCTTAGCGCGGGGGGCGCGCCGTTTGCACCGTGGGCAAAGCCGGCGCGGAAGCCACGAAGCTGAGCGGCGCAACCCGAGAGGAGAGCTGCCTGGCCACGCTTGGCCAGGCAGCGCCCTCCCGGTCCGCTGCCAGCGGGCTGAGGACGGCCGCAGGCGGTCCGAGTCCCGCGCCTATCAAAGCCATAATAGAGAGTTGTCGCTCAAAGCTGCATCCCCGCCGCAATTCGCCCAAGCCGGAACGATCAAGCATCGCCATGGATTTGCGGTGTACGCCTGGGTCGTGCTCGCCTACAACGTGCTGGTGATCCTGTGGGGCACCTACGTACGCGCGGCCGGGGCGGGTAATGGATGCGGCGCCAACTGGCCGCTGTGCGACGGGCAATTTCTGCCGGCGCACCCCAAGATCAAAATGCTGATCGAGTTCAGCCATCGGGCCTCGAGCGGCGTGGACGTGGTGCTGATCCTGGCGATGGTGGTGGGAGCGTTCTGGATTTTTCCACGCCGGCACGCCGTGCGCCGGGGCGCGATCGCCGCGGTGGTGTTCATCGTGACCGAGGCGCTGCTGGGGGCGGCGCTGGTGCTGTTCGGGTGGGTGGGCAACAACACGTCACCGGCGCGGGTGAGCGCCGATGCGCTGCACCTGAGTAACACGCTGTGCCTGCTGGCGTGCCTGGCGGCCACGGCGGCGTGGGCTGCGGGACTGCCCGCGCTGCGCTGGCGCGGGCAGCGCACGCGGCTACGATTGGGCGTGGGCTTGGGGGCAATCGTGGTGACCGCGGTGTGCGGGGCCATGACGGCGCTGGCGGATACGATTTTTCCCTCGCGCTCGCTGAGCGCGGGGCTGCATCAGGACTTTTCCGGCACGGCGGCGCTGCTCGACCGGCTGCGGGTGATTCATCCCGCGGTGGCCGTCTTGGCCGGTCTGTACCTGATTTGGCTCGTGCTCGAGGGATTGCCGCATCCGGCCGGGGCGGCCGCGCGGCGGCTGGGCTACGGTCTGATCGCCGCCGTGCTGGTGCAATGGGGCTGCGGCGCGCTGGATATCCTCCTGCTGACGCCGATCGCGATGCAGATCATGCACCTTTTGACGGCGGACCTGCTGTGGCTCACGCTGGTGTTGTACTGCCTGGCGTGGTGGGCACGGCCGGGGCAAGCGACTTTACAAAACTGAGCGCGGGGGGCGCGCCGTTTGCACCGTGGGCCAAGCCGGCGCGGCCCAAGAGGAGAGCTGCCTGGCCACGCTTGGCCAGGCTCTGCCCTGGCGGACCGCTGCCAGCGGGCTGAGGACGGCCGCAGGCCGACCGAGTCCCGCGCCAATCAACCGTTATTTGATTTTGGCCATCTGGATGCGGAACAGCGGTCCCTGCTCCAGATAGGCGTAGGCGAACGTGCCCTTATGCATGAAGTCGAGCTCGAAGAGCACCGGCTTGGGGTCGTGATCTACCACCAGAATGAAGGCCTGGCCCGGCTGCAGGTTCTCAAAGGTCTTGTAGATCAGCTGATGGCGCCCCTGGTGGGGGACCTCGCGCACGTCAATCGTGGAAACAACGGAATAGGTGTTGGCGGGACCCGGGGATGATGAAGTGCTCATCGTAATATTTTCCCTGAACTCGGCGCGGCCGACTATGACCTGAGTCACGTCCGGAAGCATCACGCGCTGGATATCCTCCTGCTGACGCCGGTTGCGATGCAGATCACGCACCTTTTGACGGCGGACCTGCTGTGGCTCACGCTGGTGTTGTCCTGCCTGGCGTGTTGGGTATGGCCGGCGCAAGTGACTTTACCAAGCAGTGCTGCGTCTTAATGACGGCGTAGCCGTGGCGCTGGTAGAACCCGTGGGCACGGGTACGGATCACGTTGGAGCGGACGCGCAGCCGGGAGAACCCGCCCCCGCGGGCCCAATCTTCGGCCGCGGCGAGCAGGAGAGCGCCGGTTCCTGACGACCGCCGTCCCTCGGCGACAATGAGGCCGGTCACTTCCGCGCAGGGGTCGAGCGCGAGGGTGCGTTCAACCCCGGCGCTGATCCAGCCCAGGATTTCGCCGCCGTGTGAGACAGCAACGCGGACGAAACAGTCATCCGTCAGCAACTGCAGGCGCCGGCGCATGTCGGCCTCGGTGCTGGCGTAGCCAAGCTCGGTTGCCAGCTCCGCCATGCGCGCGTAGTCGTTTGGGCGCGGGGGGCGCAGGAGCGGGGCTTCCAGCGAGGGCTCAACCATGGCGGAATTGTAGCTCTGGTAACGCCAGAGCGCTTCCGCTACACTGTTGGCCGGAAGCTGGAGGGCCCTTATGCGCAAGTTGAGCTGGTTGCTAACCGTAGCTGTGATCGCCGCGATTGCGGCCGGATGTTCTTCCGGGTCGGGAGGGCCGCGCTTCAGCCTCTCATTTCCCGCCGGCATTCACGGCACGCCAATTACCGGGCGCGTGTTCGTGTTCATGACCCGGAGCAACCAGCGGCAACCACGGTTGCAGATCAATGGCTACAACGGCAGCATCCCGTTTTTCGGCAAGGATGTGAGCCAGCTCCAGCCGGGGCAATCCGTCGTCGTTGATTCCTCGGTGCTGGGCTCGCTCGTCAAGAGCTTGAAGGACGTGCCCGCCGGCGACTACTACGTGCAAGGGATGATGAACGTCTACACGCGCTTTCCGCGCTCTGACGGGCATACCATCTGGGCGCATATGGACCAGTGGGGCGGCCAGCACTTCAATACTTCGCCGGGCAACCTCTACAGCGCGGTGCAACAGAT
This sequence comes from Terriglobales bacterium, assembly GCA_050745525.1. Classification (GTDB taxonomy): domain Bacteria; phylum Acidobacteriota; class Terriglobia; order Terriglobales; family SCQP01; genus SCQP01. The sequence continues at coordinate 4,642 of JBOGKL010000388.1, forward strand.
CCACTGGGATCCGAGCCAGAGCCAGACCATCAACATCTCGCTCAACCAGGTGCTGCCGCCCCATAAGGCTCCGCAGGACACCGACTGGGTGAAGCACATCAAGATTCAGAGCCCGATGCTGACCAAGTTCTGGGGGCACCCGATCTTCATGGGGGCGACCATTCTGCTGCCCAAGGGCTACGCGCAGCATCCGCACCAGCTTTACCCGGTGGTTTATATTCAGGGTCATTTCAACTTGCGGTCGCCCTACGGGTTCAACCCCACGCCCAGCCAGCCCAACGCCCGCAGCGCGTACATGCGCTCGGTGTTCGGTGTCGAGACCGGCTACCAGTTTTATCAGGAATGGACCTCGAACAACTTCCCGCGCATGATCCTGGTGACGTTCCAAACGCCGACGCCGTACTACGACGACAGCTATACGGTGAACTCGGTCAATAGCGGCCCTTACGGCGACGCGATCATGCAGGAATTGATCCCGTACGTGGAGACGCACTTCCGCATT